>DASSLB010000073.1:0-7615 GCA_035689945.1 Gaiellaceae bacterium
CCGCCGCTTCGCGGTGGTCGTTGTAGACGGCCGGGTCGGCCATCCGTGCTCGGAGCTCCTCGTAGTTACGCTCGAGCTCAGTGACGAGGTTGTCGAAGTCGGTCGCCATGGGAAGGCCAAGCGTAGCCCCTTGCCTAGTTCGCTTCAGTTTGGATAGCTTCACACTTTACTTGATAAAGCGTATAAGGAGGTCGCAGGATGTCGGTCGTCAACGAGGTCACCGCCGCGAACGAGAGCTACGCGTCCGCCTTCACCAAAGGCTCGCTGCCCGCGCCGCCTGGGAGGAAGTTCGCAGTCGTCACCTGCATGGACGCCCGGCTCGACCCTGCCCGGTTTCTCGGCCTCGAGGAGGGCGATGCCCACGTGATCCGGAACGCCGGCGGACTCGTCAACGACGAGACGATCCGCTCCCTCGTCATCTCGCACCACCTGCTCGGGACCGGGGAGGCCGTCGTGATCGGGCACTCGGGCTGCGGGATGCTGACGTTCACGAACGCCGACCTCCACGAGAGGCTCGGGCCCGACTCGGAGAGCATCGACTTCCAGCCGTTCCCCGACGTAGCCGCGAGCGTCCGCCAGAGCGTCGAGAAGATTCGCAGCCACCCGCTACTTCCCGACTCGTTCGGCGCGACCGGCTTCGTCTACGACGTCGAGACCGGACGGATCGAGCCCGTCTAGCCGACGAGCGCGGCAGCGTCCTCGAGCGAGAGCGTCCGGCCCTCTTGCCAGGCGGCGGACATGGCGTCTGACTCCAGTGAGGCCGAGAGGGAAGACAGCGCGCGCTCGTGCTGGGCCAGCTCGAGGCCCGTCAGGTTGCCGCCGAGCATCGTCCGGAGCTCCTCCGCAGCACCGAGCAGGTGCGCGGCCCGTTCCGGATCGGAAGACGCTAGGGCGGAGCCGGCGAGCTCGAGGGCCCAGCAGGCGTTGTCGCGATCGTGCATCGGAACCGCAACAGCGAGGCTCTGTTTCGCAAAATCGCGCGCATCGTCGAGGTGTTCGCCTTCGAGCGCCACCGAGGAGCGAGCTGCGAGCGAGCGCGCCTGCGCATGACGCTCGCCACAGGAAACGGCCAGATCGACGGACCGTCGCAGGTAGTCGTCGGCGGCCTCGAGCTCTCCGTGGAGCAGTGCCGCGTAGCCGAGGTTGAGAAGCGCGATCGCAGCGATCCCGGGCCGGCCGATACCCGGGCCCCGCTCGGCTGCGTCCCTGAAGAGCGCCAGCCCGCGCTCTTCCTCACCCACCGTAAGGAGCGAGCGGCCGAGCGCGCTCGCCACCTCGAGCCACGGCCGCACGTCGCCGGCCGCTTCACCGAGCTCTATCGCACGTTCGCCGTGCGCGATCGAAGCCTCGAAGTCGCCTTGCATGACGGCGAGCAGCGAACCCGTCACGAGCGCCATCCGCTTCGCAGGATCGTCGTCGCTCAGCCGCGGGAGGACATCCTCCACGAGACGCCGTCCCTCGGCGACGTAGCCGCGCTTCGCCCAGAGGAACCGCAGCGCCACGAGGAAGCGACCGGTGAGCTCCGGCTGCGCCGCGGCCTCACGAATGTTGGCGATGTCTTCCTCGAGCCGCCCGAGCCACTCCGCTTGGTCGGCGCCGTCGAGGTGCGGCTCCGCCTCCTCGGCAAGCGCAACGAACCACTCCGCGTGGCGGCGCCGCAAGGCATCGGCCTCGCCTAGCTCATCGAGACGCTCGAGTGCGTAGCCGCGAATCGTCTCGAGCATCCAGAAGCGCTCGCCGGAGTGTCGAACCAGGCTCTTCTGCACGAGCCCCTCGAGCACGTCGAGCTCCGCGTTCGCGACCTCCTCGGCGGCGTCGAGAGTGCAACCGCCCACGAACACCGCGAGCCGCGCGAACAGCCGCTGCTCGTCCTCGTCGAGCAGCTCGTAGCTCCACTGGATCGCCGCTCGGAGCGTCTGCTGGCGGGCGTCGCTGTCCCGAGAGCCGCGAAAGAGATCGAGGCGCCGCTCGAGCCGCTCGAGGATCTGCTTCGGCGAGAGGACGTCGGTGCGGGCGGCCGCTAGCTCGACGGCAAGCGGAAGGTTGTCGAGCGCCGCGCAGAGCTCGGTCACGGTCTCGTCCACCGGCAGCCGGGAACGCTCGGCGAAGAGGAGCGCGGCGTCAGCTGCGGGCAGAGGGTCGACCGGGTACTCGACTTCTTCCCGCAGCCGGAGTAGCTCACGGCTGGTGACGAGAACATGCAGGTTCGGACACTTCGAGACGAGCTCCGCGACCACCGGGCCGCCCTCGACGACCTGCTCGAAGTTGTCGATGACCAGCAGCAGCTCGCGTTCGCCGATGTCGCGGGCGAGGTCGTCGCGGGCACCGAGCGTACGGCCGATCTCCTCCAGCACGAGCTCCGGGTCGTCGATCGGCGCCAGCTCGACCCAGAAAACGCCTGCCTTGAACTCTGGCACGAGCTCGGTAGCGGCCTCGATGGCGAGGCGCGTCTTGCCCGAGCCGCCAGGACCCGTGAGCGTCAGGAGGCGCGCTCCGCCGCGAATCCGGGCGACGACGCTTGCCGCATCGTCAGCGCGGCCGACGAACGAGCTGGCAGGTCGCGGCAGGTTCGTGTTCGCGATCGTCTTCAGCGGTGGGAAGCGACGAGCGCCGAGCTGGTAGAGCGGAACGGGGTCGTCGAAGTCCTTGAGCCGGTGCTCGCCGAGATCGTGCAGCTCATGCCCGCCGCTGAGTTCCCGGTGCGTGACGCTCGAGAGCACGACCTGGCCGCCGTGCCCGACGGCGCCGATCCGCGCAGCGAGGTGGACATCCGCCCCGACATACCCCTCGCTCGTCAGCTGCGGCGAGCCCGTATGGACGCCGATCCGGACGTGCACCGGCCCCGGTTCGAGGAGCTCGCAACCCTCACCGGCAGCCGCGAGCGCGTCGTCCGCAGATGCGAACACGAAGAAGAACGCGTCGCCCTGGGTGTCGACTTCGGTGCCGTGGTGCCGAGCGAACGCCTCCCGAAGCGTTCGCCGGTGTTCAGCGAGTGTTTCGGCGTACCCGTCCCCGAGCTCGTGGAGGAGCCGCGTCGAGCCCTCGACGTCGGTGAAGAGGAGGGTGACCCGGCCGCTCGGGAGCTCGCGCATCGCCGCGCCCCGCGGGTCCGCCTAGGCCATGACCTCGACGCGCTGCGCGCCGGGCGTGCCCGCCGCCTCGAGATCGAGCACCTCGCGCAGAGCCCGGATCGAGACCTCGAGCTGGTCGAGCGAGGGCTCACGCGTCGTCAGGCGCTGCAGCCACAACCCCGGTGCCAGCAAGGTCATCAGAAGCCGGTTGCCCTGATGCTTCCCGGCGAAGCGGATCAGCTCATATGCGATGCCCGCGATCAGCGGCAAGAGCAGGATCCGCGTCGCGATCAGCCAGTACCAGGCGGGCCGGCCGAAGAACGCAAACACGAACACTGCGATGACCATCACCCAGAGCAGGAACGCCGTGCCGCACCGGGGGTGGATGAGCGAGTAGCGCTGCACGACCTCCGGCTCGAGCGGCTCCCCGGCCTCGTAGGCGTTGATCGCCTTGTGCTCGGCGGCGTGGTACTGGAAGACGCGGCGCAGGTCGGGCAACAGCGATATGAGCGCGAGGTAGGCGACGAACATCGTCACGCGGATCAGGCCCTCGACGATCACGAACCACCCGCCGCTCGAGATCGGGAGGGCGTCGGTGATCAAAGCCGGGCCGACCTTGAAGACCATCAGGGCGAAGCCGATCGCGATCGCGAATGCGAAGATCAGCGCCCCGCGCGACAGCTCGGTCTCGACCTCGCCGTCCTCGCCTTCCTCCTGCGCTGCGTAGTTCGCCGAGATGGCGAGCGCGCGGAAGCCGATTGCAAGCGATTCGCCGAGCGCCATCACGCCGCGGATGACGGGCAGCCGGAATACCCAATGGCGCGCCATCGCGGAGTCGATCGGCCGCGAGACCTGTGCGATGTCCCCCTTCGGCGTGCGAACGGCAACGGCCCAGTTGCCAGGGGCACGCATCATCACGCCCTCGAGGACCGCCTGTCCGCCGACGTTCGCCATGGCTTCGGGTGCCGCTAGCCGCGGCGTGCTTGGCCGGCGCGCTCCAGGCGGCGCTGGAAGCGCTCGACGCGTCCACCGGTGTCGACCAGCTTCTGCTTGCCCGTGTAGAACGGGTGGCACTGCGAGCAGATCTCGACGTGCAGGTCGGGCTTCGTCGACCGGGTCTGGAACGTGTTTCCGCAGGAACACGTCACCGTGGCGATGACGTACTCGGGATGGATGTCGGCCTTCATTGCTCTCTCAAGATAGCAGCGGCCTGTTTCGGCTCCACGTTGCCGCCCGAGACGATCACGGCGACGCCAGGCCCGCTCTCGACCTTCCCGGCGAGGACAGCTCCCGCGGCCGCGGCGCCTGCCGGCTCGCACGCGAGCTTGGCGCGCGCGTAGAGGAAACGCATCCCGTCGGCGATCTCGTCCTCGGTCACGAGCACCGTCTCGACCTTGCCACGGCAGATCTCGATCGGAAGCTCCCCCGCGAACGGCGGCGCGAGCCCTTCGGCGATGGTGTCGGTCTCGACTAGAACGCTGTGCCCGGCCTTGAGTCCGGCGGGAAAGGCCTGCGCGCGCTCGGGCGCGACGCCGATCACTCGCGCGCGACCGTCGAGCGCCGTCACGATCCCGGCGATCAGGCCGCCGCCGCCGGTGCCGACCACGACGGTATCGAGGTCGGGCATGTCCTCGAGCAGCTCGAGCGCAAGCGTTCCGTGGCCTGCGACGACGAAGGGATCGGAGTGCGGATGGACGAAGACGCGGCCCGCATCCTCGACGAGCGACAACGTGCGGTCGTAGGCCGCGGCGGGGTCGGGCGACGCGATGTCGACGGTCGCCCCGAAGCCACGCGTCACCTCCACCTTGAGCGGGTTGACGCCCTCCCACATCTGGACGAGGCAGTCGACTCCTTCCTCCCTCGCCGCCCAGGCGACGGCCTGCGCGTGGTTCCCGGCCGACCATGTGACGACGCCTCGCTTCCGTTCCTCAGGGGTGAGCGCGGCGACGCGGTTGAGCGCGCCGCGCACCTTGAACGAGCCCGTCTTCTGGAACAACTCCGCCTTGAGTGACACGCCGAGGGTCGTGGAACGGAACATCGGCGTCCGGTGGATCCGCCCGGCGAGCACGCCGCGCGCGCGCTCGACGTCCTCGCGAGAAGCGCTCACGCAGGCAATGTCTCACGCGTGGGCGTGCCGACGGGGACGCCCAGGCGCACGGTGAAGACGGTGAGCCGACCGGGTTCGCTCTCGACGTTGACGCTGCCGCCCATGGCGAGCGTCAGCTCCTTCACGATCGCGAGGCCGAGACCCGTCCCGACCCGCCGCTCGACGCCGTAGCGCTCGTGCAGGTAGAAGCGCTCGAAGGCGCGCTCGGTGTCGGCCTCAGCGAGGCCCGGCCCGGTGTCCTCGACGCGGAGGACTCCCGGCGCGGTCACGACGCGCACCTCGCCGCCCGCGGGCGTCAGCCGAAGCGCGTTCTCGACGAGGTTCGAGACGACCTGGAGAACTCTGTCGGCATCGCCAATCGCAGGGGCAGACCCGTACGTGACCGACTGGAGCGCGACACCGAAGCTGTCCGCCTGCTGCTGGTAGCGGCGCACGGCATCCTCGGCCACTTCGCCGAGGTCGATCTCGGAGTTCACGACGCTGAAGTCGGTGCGGTTCATCCGAGCGAGGTCGAGCAGATCGTGAACGAGCCGCTCGAGCCGGCGCGCCTCGCTCGCGACGGTCGCCGCTGCTTCCCGTGGATCGACGGCATGGTCCTCGACCGCCTCCGCATAACCGCGGATCGCGGTGAGCGGCGTCTTCAGCTCGTGGCTGACGGAAAGAAGGAAGTTCCGTTCGGCTTCCTGCGCCTGCCGGAGCTGCGCAGCGAGATCGTTGAAGGCAACTGCGAGCGTTGCGATCTCAGCCGCGCCCTCGACCGGGACCGGTTCGGGCTGCGTACCCCGAGTCAGGGTTCGGGCAGCGGCCGCAATCCGGTCAACCGGCCGGGAGATGCGGCGGGCGAGGAGGAATGCAGCGAGCGCGGCGAGCAGTCCGCCGGCGGCCGCGGCGACGAGAAGCCCCCAGACGTACGGTGACCAGAACGTCCCGACGGTGCTTTGCGGCCGGAGCAGGACGAGCGTCCCTGGGTTGGCGTACTGAGCCGCAAAGTACTGGGCGGTACCGCCCAAACTGACGGTGCCCTGCGCCGCGTGACCCGCGAGAAGTTGCTGTCGGGCGCGAGCCGGAAGGAAGGCCGGAGCCTTCGACTTGAACTTCCGAACTTGCTCGTGCTGCCCTAGGTACGGGCGGATCTTCTCGAGGTTCGTGCCCAACCCGGTCTTTTGACCGCCCGCGATCAGATCCGCCTGATGCGCGAGATCCTTCAGGGTGGCCCGCTCGACCGCACGGTGCGTGAGGACGACCCCGAGCCCGATCGTGAGGGCCACGCAGATGAGGACGACGACCCCGATCGCCCGAAACAGCCGCGAACGAAGCCCGTTGCCGCGCATCGGCTACGCCGGGACGAGTTTGTAGCCGGCGCCGCGCACCGTGCGGATCCCCTCCGGGTCGCCGAGCTTGCGCCGTAGCTGAGCGACGTGCACGTCGACGGTGCGTGTGCCGCCCGGATAGGTCATGCCCCAGACAAGATCGAGCAGCCGCTCGCGCGAGAGGACGATCCCGGGGTGCTCGAGGAAGCACGCAAGTAGATCGAACTCCTTGCTTGTGAGCTCGACCTGCTCGCCCAAGACGGTCACCTCATGCGAGTCGCGCCGCAGGACGACCTCCCGCGCGGCGAGTACCTCGTCTTCTGTGCGTTGCTCGGCGCGGCGCAGAATCGCCTTGATCCGGGCGGAGAGCTCGCGCGGTGAGAAGGGCTTCGAGACGTAGTCGTCCGCACCGAGCTCGAGACCGGCAACGCGGTCTGGTTCCTCGTCGCGGGCGGTGAGCATCACGATCGGCACCTTCGAGCCCGCCCGGATCCGACGGCAGACCTCGAAGCCGTCGATGCCGGGAAGCCCGATGTCGAGCACGACGACGCGTACCGGCTGGCCACGAAGCTCATTCAGCGCGTCCTCCCCGGTCCGGCGCCACACGACGCGCCAGCCGTCCTGCTGCTCGAGGTACTGCTTGACGAGGCGCCCGATCGAGTCGTCGTCCTCCACGAGCAGGAGGGCGCCCCCGGTTGCCCTTGCGCTCACGACCTCAGGATAGGGATCGAGCCGGCGCGGCTGACGGCGAGAGGCCGCCGGGCCTGCCGTGTCCGCGCGGGATGCGCTCGATGTCCACGGAGTCAGCCGCCCCGTTCGCCGGCCACGTCACGAGCACGTGCCAGCGCGGGACCAGCACCACCACCGGGACGCGATGTCCTCCCAGTCCGATGACCTTGGTCGTGCTGGAAAGCGGGATCTGCTGGACGCGGCCGTCCGCCTCCTTCAGCGTGAGTTGCGTGCTGGTCACGGACTGGATCACGCCGCGGTCGAGGCGCCAGTCCTGCCCGCCCTTCTTGACCACTTCGGCGCGGATCATGCTCGGGCCGAAGAGCTGCTGGACGATCGCGTGCCTGAGTGCGAGACCGGGCGACGCGAACCAGAGCGTGAGGTTCAGCGTGACGAGA
>DASSLB010000074.1:0-8188 GCA_035689945.1 Gaiellaceae bacterium
TCGAAGAAGGAGCTCGGCACCTTCATCTCGGAGCTCGTCGACTCGCACGGCGCGTTCGCGGTGGCTCACGTCCTCGACACGATCAAGGATCTCGGCTTCCGCTACGGCACGCTCGCCGGCGTGACGATCTCGAAGAACGACATCGTGATCCCGCCGAACAAGGAGCAGATCCTTGCCGGCTACGAGGACCGGGTGTCACGCGTCGAGGACGCATACGACCAGGGCCTCATCACGGAGTCGGAGCGGCACGAGCAGATCACGTCGATCTGGACCGAGGCCACCGACGAGGTCGCGAACGCGATGGTCGACAACCTCAACGAGCTGAACCCGATCTACATGATGGCCAACTCCGGTGCCCGCGGCTCGTTCGCGCAGCTCCGCCAGCTCGCCGGGATGCGCGGCCTGATGGCGAATCCGAAGGGCGAGATCATCGAGCGGCCGATCAAGGCGAACTTCATGGAGGGCCTGTCGGTGCTCGAGTACTTCATCTCGACCCACGGCGCCCGCAAGGGTCTCGCCGACACGGCGCTTCGCACGGCCGACTCGGGCTACCTGACGCGGCGTCTCGTCGACGTCTCGCAGGACGTGATCATTCGCGAGGAAAACTGCAAGACGAAGGAGTTCGTCGAGCTGCCTCTCTTCCTGCCGGACGGGCTGAACAAGTCCGTCGCCGGCCGGATCATCGCGGAGGACGTCCACAAGCCGCTCGCATCCGGCAAGCCGGGCAAGACAGTCGTCGCCTCCAAGGGCGAGGAGATCAAGATGCCGCGCCTGCGCGAGATCGTCGAGGAGCTCGGCGATGAGATCGCCGAGGGCTTCACGATCCCGGTGCGGTCGGTGCTGAAGTGCAAGGCCGAGACCGGCGTGTGCCGCCAGTGCTACGGCACTTTCCTCGCCACGGGCGAGCTGTCGGAGATCGGTGACGCGGTCGGCATCATCGCCGCGCAGTCGATCGGCGAGCCGGGCACGCAGCTCACGATGCGGACGTTCCACACCGGCGGTATCGCCGGCGCGGACATCACGCACGGCCTGCCGCGCGTCGTCGAGATCTTCGAGGCGCGGAACCCGAAGGGCGCTGCCGCGCTCGCCGAGGTTGCCGGTACGGTCGCGCTCGAGGAGACGGAGCGCCAGCTCCGGATCACCATCGTCCCCGACTCGGGCGACGAGGCCGACGAGTACTCGATCCTCGTCCCGCGCCGGACGCGGCTCAGCGTCGTACACGGCGAGCACGTCGACGCGGGCGATCCTCTGCACGAGGGCTCGCTCAACCCGGGCGACCTGCTGCGCCTGAAGGGCTACACCGAGACCGAGCTGTACCTCGTCGGCGAGGTGCAGAAGGTCTACAAGTCCCAGGGCGTCGAGATCCACGACAAGCACATCGAGCTCATCGTCCGGCAGATGCTGAAGAAGGTGCGCGTCGAGAACAACGGCGACACCGAGCTCCTGCCGGGCCAGCTCGTGGACAAGATCGTGCTCGAGCGCGAGAACGCCCGCGTCAAGAAGGAGAAGAAGGAACAGGCGACGTCAGAGCCGCTGATCCTCGGGATCACGAAAGCGTCGCTGGCGACTGAGTCCTTCCTCTCGGCCGCGTCCTTCCAGGAGACGACGAAGGTGCTGACCGATGCCGCGATCGAGGGCAAGGTCGACCGGCTGCTCGGGCTGAAGGAGAACGTCATCATCGGGAAGCTGATCCCGGCGGCGACCGGCCTGAAGCGGTACCGGACGATCGAGATCGGCCCCTCGGACAAGGTGCCGGCGAGCGCGCTCGCCCGCCCGCAGACCGAGGAGCAGCTCCTCGCGGCGCTGGAGGAGATCGGCGTCGACGGCTCCGACGCGCTGGCCGGGCTCGGTCTGGACTTCGGCGGCGAGATCGAGCCGAGTGGCGACGGCGAGCCGCGCTCAGACCTCGAGGCTGAAGAGGTTCCCGAGGTCGAGAGCCCGCTCGACGAGTGAGCTCGGCGCAGTAAGCGAAGTGCAAGGAGGGCGGCGAAACGCCGCCCTCTTTGGTACACAGGGCCAGGTCGTGGGGAAGCTCGTCCTTGTCGTCGGGGCTGTCGCGGCGGCGTGCCTGCTGGTCGCCGGCCGCGCCGCGTCCGATCCAGTCTGGTCGGGACAGTGCGGCATCGCGGCCCAACAGACCGTCTGGGGCGACTACGGCTGGCCGACACTTCTCCCCATCCTCGCGCACCCCGGCACGCTTCTCGCGGTCACGACCCACTCCGGCACCGACTACGCCGCCGACGCGCGGGCTCGCGGCGCCTCCACCTACGCCTTCGACCTGAGCATGAAGGCGAAGGTGGGCACGCCGGCCGCCCCCGCCGATCCGTCCGCCCTCGCCGCGGTCGCCCAGAGGGAGTATCAGAAGGCCGTCCTCCGCACGGGTGGCTGCACGACCCCGCTCCTCGTCGAGAACGAGCTGTTCGGCGCGTCGACGCCGACGCCGTGGACCGCCTCGACTGCGCAGTACCGCGCGAACGTGCTCGGATACCTGCAGGATCTCGCGGCCCTCGGCGCGCACCCGCTCCTCCTCGTCAACAAGACGCCCTATCTCGGCAGCGCGGACGCCGTCGCGTGGTGGCTCTCCGTCGTCAAGGTCGCGGACGTCGTGCGCGAGGTCTACCTGCCGGCCACGAACATCTGGCCGCTCGGACCGACTCTCGGCAATCGCCTCCTGCGGCAGAGCTTCCGTGCCGCCATCACGCCGTTCACCTCGATCGGGATTCCCGCGAACAGGCTCGGCATCATGCTCAGCTTCCTCAGCGAGAAGGGCATCGGCGGCCGCAACGGCCTTCAGCCGGCGTCGGCCTGGTACCAGGTCGTGAAGTGGGACGCACTCTCGGCGAAGGAGGTCGCCGCGGAGCTCAGGCTCGGCTCGGTCTTCTCGTGGGGCTGGCAGGAGTGGAACCGCAAGGAGATCGATCCAGCGAAGCCGAAGGCGGCCTGCGTCTGGCTCTGGGCGCGCAGGCGGTCGCTCTGCAACGCGCCGAGGATGCTCGGGAGGCGCTTCGACGACTCCCTGACCGCCGGTCAGATCCTGCTCGCGCACGGGACGATCTGCCGGGCTCCCGGGTTACCCGCCATGGGCGCTCGAGCGGTGGGGTCACTCCAGGCGCTGACGGGCGACCGCAATGCGGCGCTCGGCTCCTTGTTCGAGCGGATCGTCGAGGTCGCGGAACAACCGGTGTCTCGGCACGCATTGCTCGCCGCCGAGGGGGAGGTCATCGCCGACTCCTTCCACGGCAGCCGCAACGCGTACGTCGCCGCCCTGCGGAGTGCTCATGCGACGGTTGGGATCGCCCGGGGAGTACTCACCGACGAGCTCCGGCGGGCGCGGCTCGAGCTCGCGCGCTACGCGCCCGCACCGACGGCGGCCGAGGTAGCGGCGTTCTACTCCGCCTATCCGGACCTGCTTGTCCGCCTCGTTCGCGTCTCGCCGTCGGCGCCGTGGGTGGCCGGAGGGAAGCGAGGGCTCGCGATCGCCGAGGCCGCGCCGCAGCGGCTGTTCACGCTCCCCGCTGGCAGGAAGGCTCACGTGGCGACGCTGCTCGGGACATTCGCCGTTCGGCCGCTCGGGCCGGCGCAGCCGCTCGGTTCGCTGCCGCTCTCGACGGTGCGGCCTGCGATCGTCGCTGCGTTGCGCGGCTTCGAGCGGGCTCAGTCCTTCGAGCGCTGGACGATCGCGCGGCAGAACGTTGTCCTCAACCAGACGGTCTGCCTCCATGACCAGCTTCCGCAGCCCGCCGCGATCGACCTTACCGAGTACCTGCCGTTCCTGCGGATCCAGTAAGTACGGCTGGCGCAGGGCATAGCCTTGCGGGGTGCTCGAGAAGCTGTGGGGAAACATCCCGGTGAGCCCTGAGACGCAGGGCGCCAACCTCCTCGGCGCGGTGGCCAAGCGCTGGCTGCACGTCGTCGCCCGCTACGCGCCGCTGCCGCCGGCCACGCGGGCGGCGCTGCACCGGCGGCGCGGCGTCAACGTGGGCAAACGTGTCTTCATCGGCACCGAGGTGTTCATCGACGACGCCGTTCCCTCTTCGGTGACCCTCGAGGACGACGTGACCGTGATCGCGCAGACCACGATCCTCGGCCACACGTACTACCCGCGCCACTTCCACCGCTTGCTCGGCGACGAGGCAACGCGGGCGGAGCTACGAACGACGATCTGCCGCGGCGCCTATCTCGGCCTCCGCAGCACGATCCTCGCCGGCGTCACGGTGGGGGAGTTCGCGATCGTCGGCGCCGGCAGCGTGGTCAACTCGGACGTGCCGCCGTACACGATGGTCGCAGGCGTTCCGGCCCGCGTCGTGCGTGAGTTCGGCCCCGACGACCTAGAGTCAGGCGCGCCTGCCTAGTAGTAGCTAGCGAGAGCCGTTAGTCGGCGGCCGCGAGGCCGTTCTTGAGGATGTCCTTCGCCGCGTAGAGCGACTCGTCGCCTCGCTCGAAAAGGCTCGTGGGATTGTCGTTGGGCAGCAGCTCGGCGATTCCGGCCGAGACGCGGACGCGACCCGCCCGGGCGATCGGCTGCGAGTAGACCGCCAGCTGGATCCTCGAGACCAGCTGCCGGGCCTGTTCCACGTCGATCTCGGGGAGGATGACAGCGAACTCGTCGCCACCCACCCGGCACGGGATGTCGGCAGAGCGCACGACCTCCCGAAGGCGCTCCGCGATCTCCGCGAGGACGGCGTCGCCTGCGAGGTGGCCGATCCGGTCGTTGATCTCCTTGAATCCGTCGACGTCCACAATCACGAGCGAGAGGCTCCGCTGATAGCGCTGTGCGCGGTCGATCTCCCGCCCCAGCGTTTCGTGGAAGAAGCGGCGGTTATGGAGGCCCGTCAACGAATCGAGGTCGGCAAGTTGCCGAGCCTCGCGAAACTTGCGTGCATTCTCGATCGCCGGCGCGACGCGCACCGCGAGCTCCTCGAGCCGGCGCAGGTCTTCGTCGTCGAAGCGCGTACCCGGCTCGCGTGAGAAGACGCCGAGCCAGCCGATTCTGCCGCCGGAGCCGGCGAGCGGGACTCCGAGCGCCCCGTGCACCGCTCCCGCCGCGTGCTCCTCGGCGTAGAGATAGGACAGCCCGATCGCACGCGCCTCCCGCTGGTCGGGCGGTCCACTGAAAATGTGGACGGCTCCGTCGCCCTCGTCGTCCAGCCCGATCGCGCCGAGGCAACGCCCGTCCCCGTCCCCGTTCGGGTCGAGCTCGACCACTGCGGCGTCGACCTTCGGGAGCGCTGAGAGGGCCTCGAGCGTGGTGCCGAGCGCTTCGTCGAGATCCATCGTCGAGCTGAGCTGAGTGAGGAACCTGCTGCGCTCCCTTTCCTCCTCTGCCCTCCGGAGAGCACTGCTTAGCTCCTCGGCGAGCTCCTCGAGCCGCGCCTCGAGCATCTGCATTGTCCGCGCCATCTCCGCCTCGCCGTCGCCGGCCGTGCGGCGCCGAGGCCGGCGGAACAGATCGAAAACGATTGAGAGGGGGCGCATCGCAGTATGCAGAGTCCGCAAATTCCGAGGTTTTTGCGCGCAAACCTTAGGTTCGGCCAAGACTCCGGGCACTAGCCGATTTGGTGGGTTTGTGGCCGATTGGCGGGGGTGGCGCGGGTTCGCTACCATGCCGCGGGCCGGTTGGCCGGGACGATCGTGTCCCAGGCTGACCGTCTCTTTGTGAAAGGGAGTAGAAGAAAGACCCATGCCGACTGTCAATCAACTCGTGCGCAAAGGCCGCAAGGCCGCCAAGGCGAAGACCAAGACGCCTGCGCTCGCCGGCGCGCCGCAGAAGCGGGGCGTGTGCACGCGCGTCATGACGCAGACGCCGAGGAAGCCGAATTCGGCGCTGCGTAAGGTCGCACGCGTCCGGCTGACAAACGGGGCGGAGGTCGGTGCCTACATCCCGGGCGAGGGTCACAACCTGCAGGAGCACTCGGTCGTGCTCGTCCGCGGCGGCTCGACGAAGGACCTGCCGGGCTACCGCTACAAGATCATCCGGGCGGCGCTCGATACGGGCGGCGTCTCGGATCGCAAGCAGGGCCGTTCGAAGTACGGCGCGAAGCGGGGCTCGTAATGCCGCGTCGTGCCGAAGTCCAGGCTCGCGAGGTCGAGGCCGACGCCGTCTACGGCTCCCCGCTCGTCACGCAGGTGATCAACAAGGTGATGCTCGACGGCAAGAAGTCGATCGCCGAGCAGATCGTCTACGGCGCGCTCGAGACCGTCGGGACGAAGACCGGTCGCCCGCCGGTCGAGGTGCTCGAGCAGGCCGTGAAGACGGTCACGCCGGTGCTGGAGGTCAAGAGCCGCCGCGTAGGCGGTGCGAACTACCAGGTGCCGGTCGAGGTGCCGCAGCGGCGCGCCCGCACCCTGGCGGTGCGCTGGCTCGTCACCTACGCCCGCGAGCGGCGGGAGAAGGGCATGCCCGACAAGCTCGCCAACGAGATTCTCGACGCGCTGAACCAGCAGGGCGGCGCGTTCAAGCGCAAGGACGACGTCTACCGGATGGCGCAGGCGAACAAGGCCTTCGCGCATTACCGCTGGTAGACACACGAGGAAGGAAGACTTGAGCACCAAGGAGCAGACAGCAGTGGGACTCGAACGCGTCCGCAACATCGGGATCATGGCCCACATCGACGCGGGAAAGACCACGACGACCGAGCGGATCCTCTACTACACCGGCCGCACCCACAAGATGGGTGAGGTGCACGAGGGCGCCGCGACGATGGACTGGATGGCGCAGGAGCAGGAGCGCGGCATCACGATCACCTCGGCTGCGACGACGGCTTTTTGGCGGGACTATCGGATCAACATCATCGATACGCCCGGCCACGTGGACTTTACGGTCGAGGTGGAGCGCAGCCTACGCGTCCTCGACGGCGCGGTGGCCGTCTTCGACTCGGTCGCCGGCGTGCAGCCGCAGTCCGAGACGGTCTGGCGTCAGGCGGACAAGTACAAGGTTCCGCGCATCGCCTTCATCAACAAGATGGACCGCACCGGCGCGAACTACTTCGCCTCTGTGCAGTCGATGCGCGACCGGCTCGGCGCCAACCCGGTGCCTGTCCAGATTCCGATCGGCGCAGAGGACAATTTCACGGGCGTCGTCGACCTCGTCGACATGCAGGCGGTCGTCTACAAGGACGACCTCGGCCAGGAGTTCGACGTGATCGACATCCCGGCCGAGCTCCTCGAGCAGGCGCAGGAGTACCACCACCAGCTGATCGACGCGATCTCGCACTTCGACGACGAGGTGCTGGCGGCCTACATCGAGGACGAGTCCTCGGTGACCGCCGAGATGATCCGTCGCGCTGTCCGTGCCGGCACGCTCGCCGACGAGATCACGCCGGTGCTGCTCGGCTCGGCCTTCAAGAACAAGGGTGTCCAGCTGCTGCTCGACGCTGTCGTCGACTACCTGCCGAGCCCCCTCGACGTGCCGCCGGTGCAGGGGACCGATCCGAAGAACGGCAGCGACGTCGAGCGGCCGGCCGATCCGAAGGCCCCGTTCTCGGCGCTCGCCTTCAAGGTCATGTCCGACCCGTACGTCGGCAAGCTCACGTACTTCCGGGTCTACTCAGGCACGCTCAAGGCTGGCGACCGCGTCCTCAACACGATCACGGGCCGCACCGAGCGTGTCGGCCGCATCCTCCAGATGCACGCGAATCACCGCGAGGAGCGGGAGGAGATCATGGCCGGCGAGATCGCGGCCGGCGTCGGCCTCAAGTCCACGACGACCGGCGACACGCTCGCCGCCGACAGCGCGCCGATCGTGCTCGAGTCGATGACCTTCCCGGATCCGGTCATCTCGGTTGCCGTCGAGCCGAAGTCGAAGGCCGACCAGGACAAGCTTTCGACCGGCCTCACCCGGCTGGCCGAAGAGGATCCGACCTTCCGCGTGGAAACCGACGAGGAGACGGGGCAGACGCTCATCTCCGGGATGGGCGAGCTGCACCTCGAGATCATCGTCGACCGCCTCAAGCGGGAGTTCAACGTCGACGCGAACGTCGGCCGCCCGCAGGTCGCCTACCGCGAGACGGTCGGCAAGCCGGCCGAGAAGATCCAGGGCAAGTTCGTCCGTCAGACCGGCGGCTCGGGCCAGTACGGCGACGCCGTCATCAACCTGTTCCCGCAGGAACCGGGCGCCGGCTACGAGTTCGTCGACAAGATCGTCGGGGGCAAGATCCCGAAGGAGTACATCCCGGCCGTCGACGCCGGG
>DASSLB010000075.1:0-10367 GCA_035689945.1 Gaiellaceae bacterium
GTCGGCGTCGAGCACGGGGGCGGAGAGCGCCGAGAGGCCGACCTCGAGCTCGTCGATGGACGTCGCGTAGCCGCGGGAGCGGATCAGCTCCGCGTCGTCGACCTCGCCGCCGCCGAACGCGAGGAAGCACTTGCCGTTCGCCGCGAGCTCGAAGGGAACGCGGCGCCCGACCCAATCGGTGACGCCGACCAGGTGCGCTGTGTCCTCCTGGGCGAGGTGCTCGACGCCCGCGGGCCCGGGCACGGCGAGGTTGATCGTCTCGCCGCTCTCGTCGGCGAGCCGCTTCAAGCTCGGCTGCGCGAGGGCGACGAGCGCCTGCGATGCGTCCCGGCTCGCGTAGCGGAGGAGAACCGGCCCGGGGCGGAGTTGCCCGCGCGAGCCGAGCCGCTGCACCAGCCCCTGGCGCTCGAGGGCGCCGATGAGCCGCGAAGTCGTGCTCTTGGGGAGGCCGGAGCGCTCGGACAGCTCGCCGATCGACGGCGGCTGAGGAGCCTCGACGACCCGAACGAGCAACTGCGCCGCGCGCTCGATCGCCTGGGTGCCGGTCTCTGCCGCCATCGGCCCATATTGTGGAACAAGCGTTCCACGAGTGTCAAGTCGATCCGCGATACGGTCGCTCCGTGATTCGCGAAGCCACCGAGAACGACGTCGCGGCGGTCGCTCGTCTGCTTCTGGCCGCCGACGACGCGCGCGTGATCTCGGCCGAGACATTGCTCCATATGCGCCGTACCCGCCCTGAGCGCGCGCGCACGCTCGAGTTGGTTGTCGAGGCGGACGGTGCCGTTGTGGCGGCGGGCACCGCGGGCCGCAACATCTGGACGACGTCGGAGGGCGCGTCATGGGCGTTCGTCACGGTCGATGCGGCTTACCGGCGTCGAGGCATCGGAGACGAGCTCGGGCACCGGCTGGTCGACCACCTCCGCGAGAACGGAGGGACGAAGGCGCAGTGCTTCTTCCGCTGGACGGAGGAGGGCGAGAGGTGGGCGACCGCCCAGGGTTGGTCGAAGCTGCTCGGAGGGCCGCTCATCGCTCTCGATCCGCGGCTCGTTCCGGAGCCGACGGTTCCTCCCGGCTACCGGCTCGTCTCGATGGCCGATGCAGGGCCGGAGGCGGTGTTCGGTCCGGTCAGGGAGGCGGCGCTCGACGAGCCGACGCCGACTCCAGCCGACAACATCCAGCTCGACGACTTCCTTCGCGACTGGAACGAGCCGGACAACGACCTCGAGTCGAGCACGGCGGTGCTCGACGAGGACGGCAACGTCGTAGCCTTCACGTTCCTCAACTCCGCCGGCGACCGTGCTTCGCACGGCTTCACCGGCACAGTGCGCGAGCATCGGGGGCGTGGGCTCGCGACGGCGGCGAAGCGGCGCGCGCTGCGGACGGCCGCGGAGCGGGGTGTGACGCGCGTCACGACCTCGAACGCAGAGGAGAACGCCGCGATGCGGACGATCAACCGCAAACTCGGCTTCCAGCCGATCGGGGAACATGTGATCTTTGGCAGGGATCTTTAGATGCGCCGCGACCTCCCGCTCTCCGAGCTCGCCGACTTCCTGGCGCTTCCCATCGTGGCCGTGCTCGCCACGTACCGGCGGGATGGGAGCGTGCTGCTCTCGCCCGTCTGGCACCAGTGGCGCGACGGCGGCTTCGACGTCATCTGCCTGTCGGACGACATCAAGGTGCGCCACCTGCGCCGCGACCCCCGCGCGTCGATCCTCGTCTACGACAACGAGCCGCCCTACCGCGGTGTCGAGCTCCGCACGACGGCGCGGCTCCGGGAGATCGACCTTGCCGGGGCCCCGCGCGACATAGCGGTGCGCTACCTCGGGGAGGAGGCGGGAGAGGCGTACGCGGCGGGCTCCGGCGACTCGGTCCTCGTCCGGCTCGAGCCCGGGAGCGTCCGCAGCTGGGACTTCGCGGACGAGTTCTGACGCCGCTTACTCGACCGACTCCGCGAGCAGCGTCGACACGTCGGCGACGCGTAGCCCCGCGCCCGTCTCGCGGACGCCGTCGTCGAGCATCACGGTGCAGAACGGGCACGCGACGGCGAGCGTCTCGGCTCCGGTCTCGGCGGCTTCGCGCACGCGCTCGGCGTTGATCGGCCGGCCGCGCTCCTCCATCCACATGTGCGCCCCGCCGGCGCCGCAGCAGAAGGTCTGCTTGCCGCTTCGCTTCATCTCGATTGGCCGCCCGACGGCGGCGACGAGCTCGCGCGGCTCCATGCGCACGTCGTTGTGGCGCGCGAGGTAACAGGAGTCGTGGTAGGTGACCAGCTTCGCGTCGGCCTTCGGCGTCAGCCGGCCCTCCCGCACGAGGCGGGCAAGCAGCTCGCTGTGGTGCACGACCTCGTAGGAGCCGCCGAAGTCCGCGTACTCGTTCGCGAGCGTGTTGAAGCAGTGCGGGCAGCTCGCGACGATCTTGGTCACGCCTTGCTCGTTCAGCGTCGTCACGTTCTGCTCGGCATACGTCTGAAAGACGTACTCGTTGCCCATCCGACGCGCCGGATCCCCTGTGCAAGCCTCGCGCGGGCCGAGGATCGCGAAGTCGACGCCGGCCCTCTGCAGCAGCTTCGCCGTCGCCTCCGCCGACGTGCGGGCGCGCTCGTCGAAGGACGCGGCGCAGCCGACCCAGTAGAGATACTCCGGCGCCGGCTCGCCGGGCTCGAGGATGCGCACGCCCAGCCCCTCGGCCCACGCAGCGCGCTCGCTCTGCGGCTTGCCCCAAGGGTTCGCCGCGCGTTCGACGTCGCGCAGCATCGGCTCGGCCTCGCCGGGGAACTGCGCGTCGACCATCACACGGCTGCGGCGGAGGTCGACGATGTGGTCGATGTGCTCGATCGAGACCGGGCATGCCTCGACACACGCTCCGCACGTGACGCAGTCCCAGATCGACTCCTCGGGCACGCCGTTGCCGACGATTGGCTCTGCGCTCTCGGCGAAGAGCTGGTCGCGGACGCCCATGATCACGAGCTTCGGCGAGAGGATCTTGCCGGTCGCGTACGCGGGGCACGCGTCCTGGCAGCGCCCGCACTCGGTGCACGAGAAGGCGTCGACGACCTCCTTGCGCGTCAGGTCGGCGATCGTCGCGACGCCGAACCGCAGCTCGTCGTCGGGCAGGTCGAAGCGCAGCGGCTCGAGCCGTCCTCCCGCGCGCGTGCGTGCAAGCCAGACGTTGACCGCGGCCGTGGCGATGTGGAGGTGCTTCGAGCGGGGGACGTACCAGAGGAAGCCGAAGATGAAGGCGAGGTGCGACCAGAGGAAGACGCGATCCGCGTTGGTGTCCCGCGAGAACGCGTGCGCCATGGCGCGTGACAGCGGGCCGGCGGCGGCGTAGAGGCCGACCGCGTGCGCCGAGGCGTGCCAGAAGAGCAGCGTCGTCACGACCCCGGCGATCATGAAGAGGATGAAGTCGGCCTCGCCGAGATGCGAGCCGCGGAACCGCTCGGGCCGCACGACCTTCCGGATCACGACGGCCGTCCCGACGCCCGCGAGCACGAGCACGCAGAAGACGTCCGCGAGCCAGCCGAACCATTCCTGCCCGCCGAGCCACGGGAGCTCCGTGCGGCCGTCGACCGCAGAGATCATCGCCATCAGGATCGTCGGCAGCAGGACGAGGAAGCCCCAGAAGATGAAGGCATGCATGAGGCCGGGGACGAGGCGGCGCAGCAGCTTCCGCTGCCCGAGCACGATCTCGAGCTCGGCGCGCGCCTGGCGGGGCGGGTCCTGCCGGCGGTCGTTCGGGACGGCCCTCGCGACGAGGCCGTAGAGGAAGACGCCTCGGCGCCATGCGCTCACGCCGGCCACCACCACCAGCGAGACCAGGGCGACTGCGCCTATGAGCGAACCTTTCTCAGCTCTGCGCTGATCGCGGGCACGACCTCGTGCAGGTCGCCAATCACCGCGTAGTCGGCGACGGCGAAGATCGGAGCCTCGGGATCCGTGTTGATGGCGAGAATCCGCTTTGCGCCCTTTGCGCCGGCGACGTGTTGCGTGGCGCCGCTGATCCCGCACGCGACATAGAGATCAGCGGAGATCTTCGTCCCGGTCTGCCCGACCTGGTCGGTGTGCGGCCGCCAGCCTGCGCTCGTCGCAACCCGCGAGCACCCGACCGCGGCGCCGAGCAGGCCCGCGAGCTCCTCGAGGACCGAGAACGCCTCCGCCGAGCCGACACCGCGGCCGCCGCTGACGACGACCTTCGCGTCGCGCAGCGAGACACCACCGGAGGACTCCTCGACCCGCTCGAGCACCTTCGGCGAGCCGTCGTCCTCGGCCGTCAGCTTCTCGACGTCACCCAGCTCGGCGGCCGGTCGTGTGTGCGGCGCGACGGTGAGGAGCTGCGGCGATCCGTGGAGGCGCGCTTCCTCGACGAGACTTCCGCCCCAGCGCTGCCGTGTAACGAGGTCGCCGTCGACCGCAGTCACGTTGGCCGCAACCGGCTGGTCGAGGATCGCGCCGACGTGCGCGAGCAGCTCGTTTCCGCGATCGGAGCCAGCTGCGACGATCGCTTCTGCGTCCTGCGCGGCGAGGGCCTTCGCCCAAGCGGCGGGCTGGTATGGGCCCTCGAAGGAGACTGCCCGCACCTCTCCGAGCGAGTGCGCGAGGCCGATGGCCTGAGCGGAGAGCTCGTCGTCGGGCTCGACGAAGCAGAGGACGTTCACGGCTCGAACTCCCGATGCTCGCCCCGCTCGATTCCCTTGATCGCCTCGCCGAACGTGCGCTTCGCCCAGGCGAGCGGGACACGCCAGACGTCCATTCCCGCGAAAACTCCGAATGCGTAGACCCGCACCAGCGGTGTTCCCGGAAGCGGCACGACGTCTGACCCCTCCGCGTTCTTGTGCCCGAACACCGTGAGCCCGTGCAGGTCGACTTCGACTCCCTCCGGCACGTACACGTCGAGCGCCGCGAACGCGGCGACCGCGACGATCGTGATCACGTCCCCCTCGAGCGTCGCGTGCCGCAGGTCGAAGTCGACGTTTCCGAAGAGAGAGATGCACAGCGCGCGGCGGCGCAGTCTCAGCCGGCCCTCGCGCTCGGTCGAACCGAACAGCGCGAAGATGAAGCGGGTCGGCCGCCTACGTGTCTGCTGGGCGACCGGCAGCTCACGCAGCTGCGCGTCGAGATCGACGTTCGTCGTCGCGGCGAGTGCGGCGCTCATGCGCTCCGTGAACTCCTCGAGCGTGAGCCGGCCGGCCGCGAGATGCTCGCGCAGGGATGCGATCGCCCGGTCGCGGTCGTCGTCGGATGCGCGGACGAGCTCGCCACTCATGCCACCCCGAGAGACTGCATCACTTCCACGACGCGTACGGCCGCCGCCGCTCCCTCGCCCAGGATCTCGGCCTGTTTGCCTTGTCCCTCGGGCACGGCCAGCTTGAGCTTCTCGAGCTGCGGCGCCGACGGAGATACGGCGCTGCGGGCGAGTGGCTTCTGCTTCGCGCGCAGGCGGCCGGGGACGGACGGATAGCGCGGCAGGTTGAGCCCTTCGAGCACCGTCAGCAGCGCCGGCAGCGGCGCTTCGTAGACATCGCGTGCGCCGCCTACGTCGCGCTCGCACCGCACGCCGCCGTCGGAGAGCTCGATCTTCTTCAGGCCGGTCACGACCGGCAGTCCAAGCGCATGCGCCACCCGGATCCCGACCTGGTAACCGCCCGCGTCCGCCGATTCGTTGCCGAAGAGGAGCAGGTCGAACGGCTCCTCGGCGCTGACCGCCTCGACGATCGCGGCGGCCGTGGCCTGCGCGTCCCATTCCTCGCCCTGCGTCTCGAGGAGGATGCCTCGGTCGGCGCCGATCGCCATGCAGTCGCGGAGCTGCTCCTCCGCCTCCGCAGGCCCGAGGGTCAGCACCACTACCTCGCCGCCCTCGGCCTCGACGATGCGCACCGCCTCCTCGACCGCGCACTCCTCGTGCGGCGAGATCGTGAAGCCGAGGTGCTTCGTGTCGATGGTCTGCGCGTCCTCGGTGAGCACCATCTTCCCGCCGGTGATCGGGACGCGCTTCACGCAGACGAGGATCTTCACGAGCGAATTCTCTCGTTGTCGGGGTCGAACGGCGGCCGCGAGCCGACCACCTCGACGGTGACCGGGTAAAGCTCCTCCATGTACTGAACGAAGAGCTGTCCGTGGTCGCCCGGCGGGAGGTACGTCATGAGGATGTACTTGCCGAGCGACGGCCCCATGCCGGCGGAGGTGACGTACGAGCGGCGGCCCTTCGCATCGACGAGCGGCGAGCCGTCCTCGCGCACGATCGGCTCCCGGCCGAGTGGGAAACGCTTGTTGCCGGTCAGCGTGAGCGTGGAGCAGACGGCCGCAGGCTCGCGCTCGCGGGCGGCGAGGTGCGCCTCCTTGCCGACGAAGTCCTCGCCCTTCACCTTCCACCAGGCCATGTCGGCTTCGACCACGTCGTAGTCCTGGTCGAGCTCGAACCCGAAGGCGCGATACGCCTTCTCTAGCCGGCCCGTCGTGCCGTAGACGCCGATGCCGGCCGGCACCACGCCCTGCGGCTGGCCGGCCTCCCAGACCGCGTCCCACAGCTTCGTTCCCTGCTCGAACGGAACGTAGAGCTCCCAGCCGAGGTCTCCGACGTACGAGATCCGCGAGGCGACCACGTCCATGCCGTCGACGCCGATGGTCTTCCAGGTCGCAAAGGGGAAGCCCTCGTTCGACACGTCGTCGCTCGTGATCGAAGCGAGGATGTCGCGTGCCCGCGGGCCCCAGAGGCCGACCGTGCAGACCGTCGAGGTGTGGTCCTCGATCCACGCCTCGGGGCCGCAGTGGTCGCGGAACCACTTCATGTCAGCCATTCCGTGCGCGCCGCCGGTCACGACGCGGAAGCGGTCGTCGGCCATCTTCATGATCGTGAGGTCGGACTTGAAGCCGCCGCCCGGCGCGAGCACCGGCGTGTAGATGACGCGCCCGTCCGGGACGTTCATCTGGCGGGCGGCGACCGTCTGCACGCAGTCGAGCGCGCCGGGGCCGACAACGTCGAAGACGCAGAACGCGGTCAGGTCGAACATCGCGGCGCGTTCGCGCATCGCGAGATGCTCGGCGTTGATGATCGGCGACCACCAGCGGGCGTCCCATTCGTGCTCGCGCGGCTGCACCCCGAATTCCTCGACGAGAGGCGCGTTCGATGAGTACCAGTGCGGGCGCTCCCACGCGGCCGCCTCGTAGAAGACGGCGCCGAGCTCCTTCTCGCGCTCGTAGAACGGTGAGACGCGGACGCCGCGGTTCGACTCCCACTGCTCGCTCGGGTGGACGATGCCGTACGTCTTGTTGAAGCCCTCGGCGGCACGACCCTTGACGTGCTGCGGCGTGCGCTGCTCGGGGTAGAAGCGCGCGATGTCGGACGACTGCAGATCGATCTCCGGCTCGCCGTTCACCATCCACTCCGCGACCGACTTGCCAACGCCCGGGCCTTCCTTCACCCACACGGCGGCGGCCGACCAGAGCCCCTTCACCTCCGGCGTCTCGCCGAGCAGCGGCAGGCCGTCGGGCGTCAGGGAGAGAAGGCCGTTGATCGCGTACTTGATCCCGACCGACTCGTCGCCGAGCACCTCCGGGACGAGCTGGAGCGCATGCTCGAGCTGGAGCTCGAAGTCCTCCTGTGTGAACGGCAGCTCGGTCGGCGTCAGCGCCGACTCCTCGATCGAGGGGATCTCGTCCGGCTCGTGGAGGATTGGACGGTGCGCGTACGAGCCGACCTCGAGACCCTGACCGTCCTGCCGCTCGTACATGTTCGTGTCCATGTCGCGGACGATCGGGTAGTCGACCGCGGTCTTGGAGTCGAGGAAGCGCGGGACGGGGCCCACGTCGATCATCTGGTGCACGGCGGGGGTGAGCGGGATCGAGGCGCCGGCCATGCGGGCAATCCGCGGCGACCACACGCCGCATGCGATCACCACGATGTCGGCGTCGAAATCGCCCCGCGTCGTGCGCACCCGGCGGACGCGGCCATCCTCGACGTCGATTCCCTCGACCTCGGTGTTGGCCAGGATCTGCGCACCTCTCTCCTGCGCGCGCTCGCGCATGATCGTGCCGAAGCGGAGCGAGTCGACGACCGCCACCGACGGCGAGTAGAAGCCGCCGAGGAGGATCGACTCGTCGACGAACGGGACAAGGTCCTTGATCTCCGCAGGCGTGACGAGGCGGCAGCCATCGACGCCCCACGCCTTCGCGGACGCCATGCGCCGGCGCAACTCCTCCATCCGCTCGTCGGTGCGCGCGACCTCGATACCGCCGCACTCGTGCAGCGTTCCGGTCTCGCGGTACTGCCGCATCGACTCGAGTGTGAGCTGCGTCATCTCCTTCGAGTGGTCGACGGGGAAGATGAAGTTCGATGCGTGCCCCGTCGAGCCGCCGGGGTTCGGGAACGGCCCCTTGTCCAGCTGCACGAGATCGGCCCAGCCCAACTCGGCGAGCCAGCCGGCCACCGAGTTGCCCACGATCCCCCCGCCGATCACGACAACGTTCACACGCTCACCAGGACCTTTCGCATCGAAGTCTCGAAGTCTTCGACGTGGTCGTGCATGAGGCTCGCCGCGCGGTCGCCGTTTCCGACGACGATCGCCTCGATGAGGTCGCGATGCGCCTCGACTGCGTCCTCGAGTGCCTCGGCGCGGTCGAGCGCGATCATCCAGATCCGCAGCCCGAGCACGTAGTACTCGCCGAGCGTCTTCTCCAGGAGATGGTTGTGTGCCGCGGCGTAGATCGCGCGATGGATGCGTTCGTCGAGCGCCATCAGGTCGGCGCCGCGCTTGATCCGGCCGCCGAGGTCGGCCAGCTCGTCCCGTTCCTCGTCGGTTGCGCGTTCGGCGGCGAGTCGCGCGGCTGCCGGTTCGAGCGCGCTGCGCACCTCGGAGATGCGGGCAAGGTCGCGCACGTCGACGCCCGTCACGAACATGCCGCGGCGAGGGAAGACCTCGACGAGCTGTTCCTGCGCCAGTTGCCGCAAAGCCTCCCGGACGGGCGTCCGTCCGAGGCCGAGGCGCCGCATCAGCTCCCGCTCGTCGATCACCGCTCCCGGAGGGAGCTCGAGTGAGACGATGAGCCCGCGGATGGCCAGATACGCACGATCCGCTGCCAGATCCACAACAGATATATTAGACATATCTCAGATAGCGTTGTAGAAAGGACACCGGGCGTGGCGACGACGACACCTTCTTCTCTCGAGATCGCGCAAGAGGCCAAGCTCCGCCCGATCACGGAGATCGCTGCGGGTGCCGGGCTCGAGCCGGACGAGCTCGACCTCTACGGCACCTACAAGGCGAAGGTCTCGCTCTCGGTGCTCGACCGCCTCGCCGCCAAGCCCGAGGCGACGCTCGTCTGCGTCACGGCTATCACGCCGACGAAGTTTGGCGAAGGCAAGACGACCACCTCGGTCTCGCTCACGCAGGGTCTCGGCGCGATCGGCCGCAAGCCTGTGCTCTGTCTCCGCGAGGCATCGCTCGGACCGGTCTTCGGGATCAAGGGCGGCGCGGCCGGTGCGGGCTACGCGCAGGTCGTGCCCATGGAGGACATGAATCTCCACTTCACGGGCGACATCCATGCGATCGGGGCCGCGAACAACCTTCTCGCGGCCATGCTCGAGGCGCACCTGCTGCACGGCAACGAGCTCGGCATCGATCCGCTCTCCATCTCGTGGCGCCGCTGTGTCGACATCAACGACCGCGCGCTGCGCGACACCGTCGTCGGGCTGGGCGGCCGCGCGAACGGCTATCCGCGCCAGACCGGCTTCGACATCACCGCCGCGTCCGAGGTGATGGCGATCGTCGCCGTCGCCCGCGACCTCCAGGACCTCCGCAAGCGGCTCGGATCGATCACCGTCGGCTCGACCTACGAGGGCGAGCCCGTCACCGCAGAGCAGCTGAAGGCCGCCGGTGCGATGACGGTCCTCCTGAAGGAGACGATCAAGCCCAACCTCGTGCAGACGCTCGAGGGCCAGCCCGCGTTCGTGCACTGCGGGCCGTTCGCGAACATCGCCCACGGCAACAACTCGCTCGTCGCCGACCGCATCGCGCTGAAGCTCGGAGACGTCGTCGTCACCGAGTCCGGGTTCGGTGCGGACATGGGGATGGAGAAGTTCATGGACATCGTCTGCCGGGTGGGCGAGCTCACGCCGAGCGCGGTCGTCCTCGTTGCGACGGTGAAGGCGCTGAAGCACCACGGCGGCAATCCCGAAGGAGGCGCCGAGGCGATCGCGGCCGGCTCGGCCAACATGATCCGCCACCTCGCTACGATCCGCGAGTTCGGCCTCAACGCGGTCGTCGCCGTCAACCGCTTCCCCGCGGACTCGGACGAGGAGATCGAGCAGATCCGCGTGATCGCGCTCGCGAACGGCGCTGTCGAGGCCGAGGCGAACGAGGCCGTGGTGAAGGG
>DASSLB010000076.1:0-17268 GCA_035689945.1 Gaiellaceae bacterium
CGTCGCGAACGACGCGCGACCCGACGAGGTAGCCACGCGCTTCGGTCAGCTGCACGGTCTTGACGCCCATGCCGCCCCGGCCCTTAACCGGGTACTCGGAGACGCGCGTCCGCTTGCCGAAGCCGTTCTCCGTCACGACGAGGAGGTCGGCATCGTCCTCGGCGATGTTGATCGAGATCACCTCGTCGTCCTTCCGGAGCTTCATGCCGGCGACGCCCGAGGTGTCGCGGCCCATGGGCCGGGCGTCGGTCTCCTTGAAGCGGATCGCCTGTCCCTTCCGCGAGACCATCAATATGTCGTCGTTGCCGGTCGAGTGGCGCACGCCGACGAGCTCGTCGCCCTCGCGCATCTTGATCGCGATGATCCCGTCGGCCTTGAGCGGCGTGTTGTACGCAGCGAGCTCGGTCTTCTTGACGACGCCGTTCTTGGTCGCGAAGACGAGGTACTTCGCCTCCTCGAAGTCGCGCGTCTGAATCACGGCCCGCACTTGCTCGTCCTGCCGGAACGGGAGGAGGTTCACGATCGCGCGGCCCTTCGATTGGCGTGAGCCCAGTGGCAGCTCGTGCACCTTGAGCCGGTACACCTTCCCCACGTTCGTGAAGAAGAGGATGTAGTCGTGCGTGGAGGCGACGAAGAGATGCTCGATGTAGTCCTCGTCCTTCAAGTCCATCCCCATCACGCCGATGCCGCCGCGCCGCTGCTCGCGGTACGTGGTCACCGGTAGCCGCTTGATGTAGCCAGAGCGCGTGATCGCGATGACCATGTCCTCTTCCGCGATGAGATCCTCGAGCTCGAGGTCGCCCTCGGCGGCCATGATCTCGGTGCGCCGGTCGTCGTTCTTGGTGTAGATCTGCTTGAGCTCGAGCAACTCCTCGCGGATCAGGCCGTCGATGCGCGACTCGTCGCCGAGGATCTCCCGGAGCTCGGCGATGCGCTCGGTCTTGTCCTTGTACTCGCGTTCGAGCTCGGCGCGTTCGAGCGCGGTCAGCTGGCGCAGCCGGAGCTCGAGAATCGCCTGTGCCTGGAGCTCGGTGAAGCCAAACTCGTCGATCAGGCCGGTGCGCGCCGCGTCGGTGTCGGCGGCCGCGCGAATGAGCGCGATGACCTCGTCGAGAACGTCGAGCGCCTTGAGGTAGCCCTCGAGGATGTGGACGCGCGCTTCGAGCTTCCGGAGCTCGTACTTCGAACGGCGGGTGACGATCTCGCGCTGGAAGTCGAGGTAGTGCTGCAGGAGATCGCGCAACCCGAGCGTCCGCGGCACGCCGTCCACGAGCGCGACGGCGTTGTAGCCGAAGGTCGACTGGAGCGGCGTGTGCTTCCAGAGCTTGTTGAGCACGACCTGTGGGATGGCGTCGCGCTTGAGCTCGATCACCATGCGCATCCCGCTTCGGTCCGAGAGGTCGCGGACGTTCGAGATCTCGCTGAGCGTGCCGGTCTTCACCAGCTCGGCGATCTTCGTGATGACCCCGTCGTCGCCGCCCTTCTTGACCGTGTACGGAAGTTCGGTGACGATGATCGCCGACTTCCCGCCGCGCAGCTCCTCGGCATGCGCGCGCGCGCGCATGACGATGCGGCCGCGGCCTGACCGGTACGCCTCGCGGATGCCCTCGCGGCCGAGGATGATCCCGCCTGTCGGGAAATCCGGTCCCTTGATGTGCTTCGTTAGGCGGTCGACGTCGATCGACGGCTCGTCGATCATGGCCACGAGCGCGTCGGTGACCTCACCGAGATGATGGGGCGGCATGTTCGTCGCCATGCCGACCGCAATGCCCGACGACCCGTTGACGAGCAGGTTTGGGAACCGGGACGGCAGCACCTCTGGCTCGCGGCGGGACTCGTCGTAGTTCGGCTTGAAATCGACGGTGTCTGCGTCGATGTCCTCGAGCAGCTCGGTGGCAAGCTTCGCGAGCCGGCACTCGGTGTACCGCATCGCGGCAGCCGGATAGCCGTCGATGTTCCCGAAGTTCCCCTGACCGTCGACCAGCGGGTAGCGGAGCGAGAACGGCTGCGCCAGACGCACGAGAGTGTCGTAGATCGCAGAGTCGCCGTGCGGGTGGTACGAGCCCATCACGTCACCGACGACGCGCGCACACTTGAGACGAGGCCGATTTGGCTGCAGGCCCGCCTCGTGCATCGCGTAGAGGATGCGGCGGTGTACCGGCTTCAAGCCGTCCCGCACGTCGGGCAACGCACGCGAGACGATGACGCTCATCGCGTAGTCGAGGAAGCTCGAGCGCATCTCCTGCTCGAGCTCGCGCGACTCTATGCGACCCGGATTCAGCGGCTCCATCGGCGTACTAGACATCGAGGAAGCGCACGTCCTTCGCGTTCGCCTCGATGAACTCGCGCCGCGGCTCGACCTGATCCCCCATCAGCATCGAGAAGAGACGGTCGGCGGCCGCCGCGTCCTCCACGTCGACGCGGACGAGCATGCGGTTCGCGGGATCCATGGTCGTATCCGCCAGCTCCTGAGCGTCCATCTCGCCGAGACCCTTGAAGCGGCTGAGCGTGATGCCTTCCTTGGCGAGGTCGAGCACCTCGTGACGCAGCTCCTCGTACGTCTCGGCGTGGCGCGTCTTCTTGCCGAGGGCGAGGTCGAAGGACGGCGGCCCGACGATCTCGCGCAGACGCGCGTACGCCTTGCGCAGGTTCGCGTAGACCGGCGAGGCGAGGAGCTCGGCGGGCACGACGACGTGAGTCGCCGCGCTCGTCTCGCGTTCGACGACCTTCAGCCGCGCGCCCTCGTCCGTCTGCTCGATCACCGAGACCTCGTGCCCGTTCCCGTCGAGCCCGGCGAACGCGCTCTCAAGGTCCCCGAGCGCGGCCGCGTCGGTCTCGACGAGACGATGCTTGATGACAAGGTTGGCCGGTGCCGCACCGAAGTCGACGCGCAGACGCGAGGCCCAGCCGTCGAACTCGTGCAGCGACTTCGTGAAGCGGCCGTAGCGCGCCTCGGTGAACTTCTGCGTCTCGCCGTCGCGGTCGGTGATGTCGATGTCCTTGATCACCTCGCGCGCGAGCAGATCCTCGAGCTGGGACTCCTTCTCGATGTACATCTCCTGATTGCGCACCTTGACCCGGTAGAGCGGCGGCACGGCGATGTAGACGTGGCCACGCTCGACCAGCTCGGGCATCTGCCGGTAGAGGAACGTGAGGATCAGCGTGCGGATGTGCGAGCCGTCGACGTCCGCGTCGGTCATGACGATGATCCGGTTGTAGCGAAGCTTCGACGCGTCGAACTCGTCAGCGATGCCGGTGCCGATCGCCGTGATGATCGCCTGGATCTCGGTGTTCGACAGCACCTTGTTGATGCGGTTTTTCTCGGCGTTGATCACCTTGCCGCGCAGCGGCAGGATTGCCTGGAAGAGGCGGTTGCGCGCGTCGACGGCGGAGCCGCCGGCCGAGTTTCCCTCGACGAGGAAGAGTTCCGCCGACTCGGGATCGTTGAGCTCGCAGTCGGCGAGCTTGCCGGGCAGCGAGTTGCCGTCGAGCGCACTCTTGCGCCGCGTCAGCTCGCGTGCCTTGCGGGCAGCCTGGCGCGCGTTCCGCGCGGCCACGGCCTTGGTGATGATCTGCTTCGCGTCCTGCGGGTTCTCCTCGAGGAACTCGGCGAGCTTCGCGTTGACCGCCTGCTTGACGAGTCCTTCGACCCACGGATTGCCCAGCTTGGTCTTCGTCTGCCCCTCGAACTGAGGCTCCGCCAGCTTCACCGAGATGATCGCGGCGAGCCCCTCCCGGGCATCCTCGCCCTCGAGGTTGTCCTCCTTCTCCTTCAGCAGGCTCTTGTCGCGGGCATAACGGTTGAGCGTGGCCGTCAGCGCGGCCTTGAAGCCCGTCAGGTGTGCCCCACCCTCATGGGTGTTGATGTTGTTCGCGAACGAGAAGACCGACTCGACGTACGACGAGTTCCACTGCATCGCCACCTCGACCGTGCCGTCGTCGCTCTCGGCTTCGAAGTAGACGACGTGCTTGTGGACGGGGTCCTTGGCGCCGTTGACGTAGGCGACGAAGTCCCTGATCCCGCCCTCGGCATGGAACTCGTCGCGCGTCTCGCCTTCGCGCTCGTCGACGAGAGCGATGTGTAGCCCCTTGGTGAGGAACGCGGTCTCCCGCAAACGCTGGACAAGCGTGTCGCGAGACCACTCGAGCTCGTCGAAGATCTCGGCGTCGGGGAGGAAGCTGATCGTCGTCCCCGTGTCGTCCGCCTTGCCGGCCTCGATCATCTCCGTGGTCGGCTCGCCACGACTGAACTCCTGCCGATACACCTTGCCGTCGCGATGCACTTCGGCGATCAGCCACTCGGAGAGCGCATTGACGACCGAGATACCCACACCGTGCAGACCGCCGGAGACCTTGTAGCCGTGGCCGCCGAACTTCCCGCCGGCATGGAGCTTGGTCAGGACGACCGTGAGCGCCGGCAGATCCTGGTCCGCCATCACGTCTACCGGGATGCCCGAGCCCCAGTCCTGAACCGTGACCGAGTGGTCGGGATGGAGCGTCACTTCGATGCGGTCGTTGCGACCCGCGAGAGCCTCGTCGACCGAGTTCGAGACCACCTCTTCGATGAGGTGGTGGAGTCCTCGCGAGCCCGTCGAGCCGATGTACATGCCCGGCCTGAGCCGGACCGGCTCGAGTCCTTCGAGGACAGTGATGTCCTTGGCGGTGTAGTCCGTTTCGGTCATGAAAAAAGCCCTGCAAATTACGCATTTGCGGGCACAGAGAAGTGTATCAGACGGAGCGGTCGGTCGACGCCCGTACAAGCGCTGCTTTTATGACTTTGGCGACAGATTCGCGCAGGTTCGGATCCTCGATCGCGGCTGCGAGAGACGCCGCCTCTCGCGCCTGCTCCGAAGTGGCCTCGACGGGTGCCGGCGGCACAGGCTCGAGAGCCAGATCCGGCAGCTCGCCCGGCACGAAGCGGAGCCTCGGCCGGCCTGGCAGCCGGTCCGAGATCTCGGCCGCACGCTGGGTCAGCTCGAAGCCCCAGATCGCGTCGCGGACGTGCACGACGAGGGTTCCGTCTGCCTGCGTCCGCGCCGGCCACGCGTTGCGTGCGATCTCGTCGCCGACGGCGGCCAGCCAGGCGCTTCCCGCATCTCCTGCGCCGCTCTCCACCCCCATGCGGTGCATCTCGGCACGAATCTGCTCGCCGAGCGGATCCATCACGCAGCCGCCTCCAGCACAGTTCCAGGCGTCACCTCGAGCAGCTGATCGGGGTCCGCCGGCAGCATCGCGGCATCGGTTGCGGTGATCAGCGCCTGACCTGCGCTCCGCACGCGATCCGCGAGGATCCGGCGGCGCTCCGGGTCGAGCTCGGACAGAACGTCGTCGAGAAGCAGGAGCGGCGGGACGCCCGTACGGTCGGCGATCGCCTCGGCCTCTGCCAGGAGGAGGGCAAGCAGCGCCAGGCGCTGCTCCCCCTGCGAGCCGAAGCTACGAAGCTCGCGTTCGCCCGCCGCGAGCACGATGTCGTCGAGATGCGGGCCCAGCGAGGTCGCGCCCCGTTCGAGATCGCGTTCGAGCGCAAGCGCAAGCGCTTCCAACGTCGGCGGCTCGCCGCCATAGCGCAATGACGCGTCGGAGAGACCCAGCTCGGCTGCCCGCGCGGCAAAGGGCGCAACAAGCAGGTCGAGCGCATTGAGCCGGGCGGCAACGAGCTCCGCGCCGAGCGTCGCCACGCGCTCGCTCCACGGCTCGATCGCCTCACGGCCCGCGACGCCTGCCGTCGCCCGGCGAAGCGCGGCGTTTCTTTGCGCCACTGCGGCCCCGTACTCGGCCGGCAACAGCGCCCGGGCGGGTGCAAGCCGGCCGATGACACGATCGAAGTAGGCGCGGCGAGCAGCAGGCGGGCCTTTGACGACGCCGAGGCGGTCGGGTGTGAAGACAAGCGTCGAGACCATCGTGCGCAACTGTTCGGCCGCCCGGAGGGGCGCACCGTTGAGGCGAGCGCGTTTCCCCTCGCCGCGTCGCAGCGTCACCTCGAGCTCCATCCGCACGTTGCCGCGCCGGCCCGCCACGAACGTTCGCGCACCATCCGTGCCGAAGCGGATGGCCTGCGACTCTGCGCGGGTGCGCGGTGAGAATCCCTGCGTCGCGACATGCACCGCCTCGAGGAGATTCGTCTTGCCGACACCGTTCGGTCCCACGGCGAGCACGAGCCCGGGCCGTAGTGCCAGGTCGAGCCGCTCATAGGAGCGGAAGTTCCGCAGCGAGACCGTCTCGGCGATCAGACTGTGCCCGTCGGGCGGCTTTAGCCGGGCAGCCGGATCGGCATGACGAGGTACGTGAAGTCTTCGCCCTCGTCGGTCAGGATCGCTGGGCGGAGCGGACTGATGAGCTTCATCCGCACGTCGTCTCCCTCGACAGACTCGAGCCCCTCGCGCAGGAACTCCGCGTTGAACCCGATCTCGAGCGGCTCGCCCGCGTACGCGACCGGCATCGACTCCTTCGACTCGCCCACCTCGTGCGTTCGCGCCACGACCGTGACTTCCCCGTCGGCGAAGCGGAGCTGGAGCGGCGTCGCACGCTGGATCATCACGGATGCGCGTCGAACGACATCGAGCAGTTCGGCTCTCGGAATCGTGAGCTCGTGCTCGAACGTCTCCGGCAGCAGCTGCCGGTAGTTCGGGAACTGGCCGTCGATCCGGCGTGTCGTGAGCCAGACAGCGCCGACCGAGAAGAGCACCTGGTTCTCCTGCACGCCGACCGCGATCTCGTCCGCATCGCCCGCCACGCGCGAGAGCTCCTGTAGTGCGCGACTGGGGACGATTGCCTCGAGGTCCGGCGCGGGCGAGGCGAGTGCCGTCTCCTTGACCGCGAGCCGGTACGAGTCGGTCGCCGCCATCACAAGCTTGTCGCCCGAGAACTGGACGAGGACGCCGGTGAGTACGGGACGTGCTTCGTCCCGCGACGCCGCCCGTGCGACGCGCGCGATCGTCTCGAGCAGCGCCCCGCGGTCGACCTCGAACGTCTGCGTGTCGGCGAGCTCCGGCAGCCGCGGGAAATCCTCGGCGTTGTACGTGTGCAGCGTGTAGCTGGCGCCGCCCGAGCCGATGTGCACGACCGATTCCGTCGCGCTGTGCTCGATCGTCACGTCTTCTCCTGGAAGCAGCCGGGCGATGTCGACGAGCGTGCGGCCGGGGAGCACGACGGCGCCGTCGCCTTCCACCCGCGCCGGCACTGCCGCGCGCAGCGACAGCTCCATGTCGGTGGCGGCCAGGCGCAGATCCTCTCCCCGAGCCTCGAGCAGGATCCCCGACAGAATCTGGATCGCCGTGCGCGTCGAGACAGCGCGCCCCACGACCGAAAGACCTTGGACGAGGTCTTCCTTCGTGCAGGTAATCCTCAACCGGGCACCAACTGCAATGTCACTTTCGATCATCTGGAGATTCTCGTAGAAGTCATAGGGAGTGTGGACGGCGGGGAAGACGTCCTCAGCGGCGCATCCTTACTGGTCTGCGCCGTGTGGAGGGTCATTGTGGACGATTCCGACGGTCCCACAGCGGGCAAGCGTCAGCGCACCTGCTTCACACGTGCGGTGAGCTCTTGCACGAGGTTGTACACAGACCTGTCCTCCTTGATGAGGCGGGAGATCTTCGAGGTTGCGTGGATGACCGTCGTGTGATCGCGCCCCCCGAACTCCTTGCCGATCTTGGGTAGGGACGAGTCAGTGAGTTCGCGAGAGAGGTACATCGCGACCTGTCTCGGGTAGACGATGTTCTGGGAACGCTTTTCGCCGCAGAGCTCGTCGTAGGTGAGGTCGAAGCGCTCGGCGACGAGATCCTGGATCCGCTTGATCGAGACCTCGGCGGCCTCGCCCTGCGGGAAGACGTCGCGCAGCACGTCCTGAGCGAGCTCGACCGTCATGGGTCGGCCGGTGAGTGAAGAGAAGGCGACGACGCGGGTCAGCGCACCCTCGAGTTCGCGGATGTTCGTCGAGACCCGGCTTGCAGTGAAAGTGAGGACCTGCTCGTCGTAGACGTTGATTCCGTCCACCTTCACCTTCTTGCGCAGGATCGCGATCCGCGTCTCGAGATCGGGCGGCTGGATATCGGTGATCAGGCCCCACTCGAAGCGGCTCCGCAGCCGCTCCTCGAGCGTCGCGATGTCCCGCGGTGGCCGGTCGGAGGACAGCACGATCTGCGAGCCGGCTTCGTAGAGCGAGTTGAAGGTGTGGAAGAACTCCTCCTGGAAACGCTCCTTGCCCTCGAGGAACTGGACATCGTCGATCAGGAGGACGTCGTACGCGCGGTAGCGCTGCTTGAAGCCTTCGGTGCGTTTGTCGCGCAGCGAGTTGATGAAGTCGTTGACGAACGCCTCGCTCGTCACGTATCGCACCGAGAGTTCGGACGAGTGCTCGGCCACGTACTGCGCGACGGCTTGGAGGAGATGCGTCTTGCCGAGGCCGGTCCCGCCATAGATGAAGAGCGGGTTGTACGCCTGGGCCGGCGCTTCGGCGACTGCGAGTGCGGCGGCATGTGCGAACCGGTTAGACGACCCGATCACGAACGAGTCGAACGTGTACTTCGCGTTGAACCCGCCGCTCTCGGGCCGGCCGCGCAGGCGTTGGACCATGGGCACGACGCCTTTCGCGTCCGCGCCACCCTCCGACGGCGTGTCGTCGCCCTTCATGACTCGGAGCACGACGGAGCGCTCGTCACCGACGATGTCGCGGACGGCGGCGCCGATCAGGCCGAGGAAGTTGCTTTCGATCCAGTCACGCGTGAATTCGCTCGGAACGACGAGCACGAGTGCGTCATCGGCGAGCTCGAGGCCACGGACCTCACCGAACCACTTCCCGTACGTCCCGTCGCTGAGCGCTTCCTTGAGTCGCCCCGAGATCTCCTCCCAGAGGTGCTCTGCAGACAACTCGACTTGGTGCTCCACCGACGCCCTGGTCCTCCCGATTCCGGTCCGGCGGCCAGCATAACAGTGCCTTCGACGGGGGCAAAATGGCGCGTTTTGCAGGGATTTTCTGTCTGCCTGAATCCCTCCACAGGTGTGGACAGTCGTGGGGGCAACTCGGTCGAGCCGCATTCCTGCTCGGTCTACGGCTGTGGACAAACCGGTGGACGGAGCGCGGCTATACTGACCGCCGCGCCCCGCGATCCGCGGGGATTTTTCTGGCAAAGACGAGCCTTTTCGCAGCCGTGAAGCGCACCTACCAGCCCAACGTTCGCCGCCGCAAGCGCAAGCACGGTTTCCGTGCGCGCATGGCGACGAAGGCCGGTCGGGCCATTTTGAAGCGCCGCCGCGGCAAGGGCCGGGCTCGCCTCTCCGCGTAGGCGGCTCGGCGGGACCGAGCCACTAAGCTGCTCGTCGTGAAGCGCGCCAACCGCCTGTCCCGCTCCCGGGATTTCGATGCGGTACATCGCCGCGGCCGTTCGGTGTCTTCGCGCTTCCTTGTTCTCTACTGGTTGCCGCAGGACGAGCTGGTGGAGCCGCGGATCGGATTTGCCGTGCCGCGTGCCGCCGGGGGGGCGGTCGAGCGGAACAGGATCAAGCGTCGGTTGCGCGAGGTCTGGGACACTCGCCTCGAACGCGTGCCGGCAGGACATGACTACGTTCTGATCGCGCGCCCTGGGCTTGTCGAGGCTGCCGAGGCGAACGGCTTCGGGTGGCTCGGAGAACGCGTAGACGAGCTGCTCGAGCAGACGGGAGTTCTCACCGCGTGAATGCCGTGACCCGTGTGCCTCGTCTGGTCGGAGTGGGCGCTGTCTGGCTCTATCGGCTGACGTTCGGCGCGCTGTTCCCGACGACGTGCAAGTACCACCCGTCCTGCTCCGAGTACGCGGTGCAGGCGCTCCGCCGCCACGGTCTCGTCCGTGGCAGCCTGCTCGCCGGCTGGCGCCTGCTTCGCTGCAACCCCTGGAGCCACGGAGGCTTCGACCCGGTCCGATGATCGTCTACGCCGTCCCCGTCATCAGCCAGCTCGAGACCGTGATGCGCCACGTTCTCAACTGGTTCCACTCGAACCTCGGGCTGACGTGGGCTTGGTCGATCGTGGCGACGACGGTCGTCGTCCGGATGCTGCTCGTGCCGCTGACGATCCGGCAGATCCACTCGATGCAGAACCTGCAGAAGCACGCACCGCAGATGAAGGAAATCCAGAAGAAGTACAAGCACGACCGGCAGAAGCAGAACGAAGAGCTGATGAAGTTCTACCGGGAGAACAAGATCAACCCGGCCGCCTCGTGCCTGCCGATGCTGCTGCAGCTGCCGGTCTTCATCGCCCTCTACTACACGCTGCGGAACTTCCAGTCCCACTTCCATGTCGGGCCGCACGCCGACCTGTCCTTCCTCCACTTCATCCCGTCGATCGCGGCGCACACAACGACCCACTGGGGCGGGTACGTGCTCCTCTTCGTCTACGTCGCGAGCCAGATGGCCTCCTCGTTCTTCATGATGACGACCACCGACAAGACGCAGCGCACGCTCTTCATGATCACGCCGCTCGTCTTCGTCTTCATCATCGCGCGCTTCCCCGCGGGCCTCGTTCTCTACTGGGTGACGACGAACCTGTGGACGGTCGGGCAGGGACTGATCACGCGACGCCTCGTCGGGAAGACGCCGGCGCCTGTGGTCGAGAAGCGCAGCTCACGGACGCCGCCGAAGGACGACGGCTCGAGCGGCAACGGGGCCAAGCAGGAGTCCCCGCAGCCGAAGCCGGCACCGTCCGCCTCGCAGCGGCCCCGTCAGGTGCGCCGCAAGAAGAAGCGCACGAGCAGGAGATGAACGGAGCGGAAACTCTGACCGCAGAGGCCACCGGGGAGACCGTCGGCGAGGCGAAGTGGGCGGCTCTACGCGAGCTCGAGCGGCTGCATCCCGGACTCGACAAGGCTGCCGTGCAGTTCGAGGTTGTCGCCGAAGGCGAGCGCGGCATTCTCGGCGTCGGCTACGAGCCCGCGCGGGTCGTTGCGCATCTGCCGGCCGAGGCTGCCGAGGCGGCTGCGACCGTGGTGGACGACGAAGTCGGGCAGGTTGCGGACGCTCGCGCACTCGTCGCCCGGATCGTGAGAACGCTCGGCGTCGACGCGGATGTCGATGCGCGTGAGGAGCCGGAGGCCATCGTGATCACGTGTTCCGGCCCGGATGTGGGACTGCTGATCGGCCGTCACGGGCAGACGATCGACTCGATCCAGTACCTCCTCAACGCGGTCGGCTGGCGCGCGTACGGGGAGGAGCGGAAAGAGGTGACCGTCGACGCGGCCGGGTACCGAGCTCGGCGAAAGGCGACCCTGGAGTCGCTCGCGCTCCGCGTTGCCGATCGAGTGCGCGATTCGGGGGAGCGGGAGGAGCTCGAGCCGATGACGGCCGTCGAGCGGAAGGTCGTCCACCTTCGTCTCAAGGACGTGGTGGGGGTGGGTACGGCGTCCGAAGGCACGGAGCCGAATCGCTACGTCGTCGTCCTTCCTGAGTGACTGGCTAGACGCGGTCGTCGCGACGCCGGGCCTGACGGCGCTTCGCGATCCCGCCCGGGCGCGGGAGATGCTGCTCGACGACGCCCTGCGAGCGCTACCGCTGCTCGAGGCCTACAAGGGGGCGCTGATCGACGTCGGCTCGGGCGGCGGCTCTCCGGGCATCCCTCTCGCGGCATCACTGCCCGAGCGTGAGGTGACGCTGCTCGAAGCCGAGCAGCGAAAATGCGACTTCCTGCGGCGCTGGGCTCCACCGAACACGCGGGTCGTGTGGGGCAGAGCGGAGGAGCAGCCGGTGGAGAGCTGGGGCGTAGCGGTTGCGAAGGCTCTCGCTCAGCCTCCGGTCGCGGCCGAGCTCTGCCTCCCCCTGGTCAGGGTGGGCGGCGCGGCGATCCTCTGGCTCGGAGAGCTGGCGGATCTCGGTCGGCTTGCGACCGCGGCGGAGCGGCTCGGCGGCGGCGCGCCCGAGCTACACAGCGGCCTCGTCGTCATCCCGAAGCTCGCGCCGACGCCTCCGGGCTTCCCGCGTCGCGTGGGCGTCCCGAAGAAGCGTCCGCTGGCCTAGTGACAATGGCGGGACGAATGTCCCGGATCTACGCGCTCGCAAACCAGAAGGGCGGCGTCGGCAAGACGACGACGGCCGTCAACCTCGCCGCCTGTCTCGCCGAGGCCGGCGAGCGCGCGCTCGTGATCGATCTCGACCCGCAGGCGAACGCGACGTCCGGCCTCGGGATGCGCGCGAACGGGACCTCGAGCTACGACCTCCTCGACGGGGCGCCGCTCGCCGAGCTCGTCCATCCAACACCCTTCGCGAACCTCGATCTCGTGCCGGCCAAGCCGGATCTCGCGGGCGCTGCCGTCGAGCTCTCCGGCCTCACGGATGGAGAACGGTATCTCGCAGAGGCTCTCGCGTCCGGAAGCGATCGCTACGACTTCGTCTTCCTCGACTGCCCGCCGTCGCTCGGGCCGCTGACGGTCAACGCTCTCGCCGCCGCCGACCGCGTGCTCGTGCCCGTGCAGGCGGAGTACTACGCGCTCGAAGGGTTGTCGCAGCTGCTCAACTCGGTCGAGCTGATCCGGCGGCGGCTCAACCCGCATCTCGGCATCGGCGGCATCCTCCTCACGATGGTCGACGGGCGAACGCGTCTTGCTGCCCAGGTCGAGGAGGAGGTGCGCCGGCACTTCGGTCCGCTCGTCTTCCGCACCGCTGTCCCCCGCTCCGTGCGTCTCGCCGAGGCTCCGAGCTACGGCCTCCCGGCGATCGCCTACGACCGTCGCTCCGCCGGAGCTGACGCCTACTGGAAGGTGGCGATGGAACTTGTCGAGCGCGCCTGAATCTTCGTCTTCTCCGCAGCGGCGGGGTCTCGGCCGCGGTCTCGAGGTCCTCATGGGCGGCCCGACGCCCTCCGCCGAGCTGCTCGAAATCCCGGTCGATGCGATCTTCCCGAGCCCACGCCAGCCGCGCCGCCGCTTTGAGCCGGAGGCTGCATCCGGGCTCGCGGACTCGGTACGGCAGCAGGGCGTGATCCAGCCGCTGCTCGTGCGGCCGCGCAGCGCGGGCGGCTTCGAGATCGTGGCCGGCGAGCGCCGCTGGCGCGCGGCGCGCGAGGCGGGCCGCGAAACGGTGCCGGCCGTTGTTCGCGTGGCCGACGACCGCGAAACCCTTCTGCTCGGCCTGGTCGAGAACGTCGCACGCGAGCAGCTGACGCCGATCGAGGAGGCGCGGGCGTACGCAGTCCTGATGGACGAGTTCCAGCTCTCGCTCGGTGAGGTGGCCGAGCGCGTCGGACGGTCCAAGCCGTCTGTCTCCAACCGAGTCCGGCTGCTCGAGCTGCCGGACGACGTGCTCGGGATGGTGGAGCGCGGGCAGCTGAGCGAGGGCCACGCTAGAGCCGTTCTTGCGGTTCCCGACCATGACGGCCGCCGTCGCCTCGCGCGCGAGATCGTCCGCCGTGGCCTCTCGGTGCGCGCCGCTGAGCAGCGCGCGAAGTGGGCCGGTGCACGGCAACGCCCCCGCACGCGGTCGGCTCCGGTCGATCCCGCGCTCGCGGATCGGGTGCGCACGGCGATCGCGCTGCTAACCGGCCGGCATGCGCGTGTCCTTCCCGGACGCGTGGAGCTGCACTTCGCCGACGAGCACGATCTGGCCGAGGTGGCCGAGGCGCTCGAGAACGCGGTGGCTACAATCGGCCACCGCGCGGGCGATTAGCTCAGCTGGTTAGAGCGCCGCTCTGATAAGGCGGAGGTCCCTGGTTCGAATCCAGGATCGCCCATCCCGCGTCCGTGGCCGCCGGGTTTTCGGCCGCAACTCCTGAGCTATATTCGAGACGAGGTCGGGCCGATGCAGGAGATGCTCATCTACGGAGTCAGCTTCGATCTGGTCGGCAAACAGCCGATCGTTCTGCTGAAGACGGCCGACGGGAACAAGTTCCTCCCGATCTGGATCGGGCACCCCGAGGCGGCGGCGATCCTCATGAAGCTGCAGAGCCAGACCTCCGTGCGGCCGATGACGCACGACCTCTTCAGCGAGATGCTCGAGCAGCTCGGCGCGTCGATCAGCCGGATCACGGTCACGGAGCTGCGCGAGAACACGTTCTACGCCCAGATCACCGTCGTCCAGGACGGCCAGGAGATCGAGGTGGACTCCCGGCCTTCCGACGCCATCGCGCTCGCGATCCGAGCCGAGGCGCCGATCTTCGCGGCCGACGACGTCATAGCCGAGTCCGCGATCGAGTTCGAGGGCGAAGAAGTCGACGAGGAGCAGCTCGAGGCGGAGGTCCTGAAGTTCCGCAGCTTCCTCGAGGACGTCACGCCCGACCAGTTCGTCGTCGAGAACGGCGACGAAGAAGACTGAGCGACCGGCTCGCGACTAGCTCACGATGATGAAGGCGAGCGCGGCCGCGTTGAAGAGGCCGTGCACGAGTATCCCCGGCAAGACGCTGTTCGTCCGGTCGCGAAGCCACGCGAGCGCGATGCCAAACGGGACGAGGACGATGAGCGCTTCGAGAAGCCCGTGCGCGAGCCCGAACGCGACGCCGGCGAGGAGGATCGACGGCGCGCGGCCAAGGAAACGGAGCAGCGATTGACCCACGCCGCGGAAGGTGAGCTCCTCGACGAGCGGCGCAATCACTGCGAAGAGGACGAAATTGGCGGCGAAGGCGCCTGCGTGCGCCGGCTCCCAGTGGACGTTTGTGATCCCCTGTTCTTTGCTGGGAGATTCGGGGAGCGGCAGGAATGACGCCAGAGACTCCCATACGAGGATCCCGACGATGACGACCGCGCCGAGCCTGAGTGCGCTCCACCAGCCCCGCGGCGGTCGCAGCGCGAGGAGATCGAAGCGGTCGATGGCGATCAGGAGGACGATTCCGAGCCAGACCGCATAGATGATCGTCCCGCCGGCGAATGTCGAGTACGAGTAGATCTCGTCGTTTGAAGTCCCGCGACCCGTGCCGCTGCCTCCGGAGAATCGGGCCGTGTAGTTGAGCGCGGCGATCAGCCCGACAAAGAGGATCCAGGCGCCGAGGCGCTTGTTCCCCCGGCTTGGACGAGACTGTGTTGCTTCGGCCTCCACGACGGCGCAGCATAGGGTTCGGCCGATGCGTCACTTCACGCCCGAGGAGGCAAACGCCGAGCTCGAGCACGTCCGGCCGCTGGTCGAGCAGCTCGTCGCAACCCGGCAGGAGCACTCGGCCGCACTCGAGCGGCAGGAGAAGCTCGAGGGCAAGATCCGCGGCAACGGCGGAGGCATCCCGCCGGCAGAGCTCGCCTCGGCAACCGCCGAGGTCGACGGGGTCGCGCGGCGCCTCGCACGCCTCGTCGACGAGATCGCGGGTCATGGCGCGCAGGTCAAGGATCTCGACAGCGGCCTGATCGATTTCCCGGCGCTGCATCGCGGCGAGATCGTGCTGTTGTGCTGGCAGCTGGGCGAGGACGAGATCGCGTGGTGGCATCGTGTCGAAGACGGCTTCGCAGGTAGGCGACCACTGCCGTTTGACTGAGGAGTTCGCGGGTAGTGCACGAACTCCGGTTGGGGCATGAGTCCGTTTTGGCGACACATCGTCGTGGCGGCGGTGATCTTCGTCCTGGTCACCCTGCTCGCACGCGTGATCGACTGGTCGTTGCAGCGCCGGCCCCTCGCGCCGGAAGCCGCAACGCGTTACCGCGTCTTCCGCCGGATCGTGACCGTGGTCATTCTCTTCGTAGGCCTCTTCTCGGCTCTGCTCGCGATCCCCGAGGTGCGCGCGGTTGCCGGCGGCTTGCTCGCCTCGTCGGCGCTACTCGGAGTCGTGCTCGGCTTCGCGGCGCAGCGGACACTCGGGAATTTCGTAGCCGGAATCCTCATTGCCCTCGCGCAACCCGTGCGCATCGGCGACCGCGTCGAATACGACGGCACGCCCGGCGTCGTCGAGGAAATCGGCCTGACGTACACGTTCATCCGGGCCGTGGATCGCCGACGAATCGTCGTGCCGAACGAAAAGCTCGCATCCGACACCATCGTGAATGCCTCGATCCGCAGCCGCGAGACGTTCGCCGAAGTGTCCGTGCCGATTCCGCTGGCGGCAGATCTCGAGGCCGCGCTCGACGCCTTGCGCGAAGCCGTCGTGGGAGAGCGGGACGCGCAGGTCTACGTCAGTTCCCTGGCGGATCCGGCGACAGTCACCGTTCGCGCAGCGGCCGAGGACGACGCGGCGGCGCTGCGCCTCGAGCAAGACCTCCGGTTGCGTGCGCACCGGCGCCTTCGTGTGCTCGGCGTCTGGGCCTGAGCTGCAGACTACGGCGGTGGCTTCACTGCTGACCCTGGAGGAGGCGCAAGAGCGGGTGCTCGAGCGCGCTCGGCCGCTTGCGGCCGAGCCCGTGCCGATTGCCGAAGCCGGACGTCGGGTTGTCGCGGAGGGCGTGCGAGCTCGTGTCGACCTCCCTCCGTTCGCGAGCTCTGCGATGGACGGCTTCGCCGTGCGCTCCGAGGATCTCCCCGGAATCCTTCGGATCGTCGGCGAGTCGGCTGCCGGCCGGCCGTACCGGGAGCTGCTCACCTCGGGGTGCGCGGCCGCGATCTCGACTGGAGCCGTCGTTCCCGACGGCGCCGACGCAGTCGTGCCGGTAGAACGTGTTGTCCAGATAGCGAACAGAGTGAAGGTTTCACGCGCGGTGGCACCGGGGGCGCATATCCGTCCTCGTGGTGGTGACGTCGCGTCGGGCGAGGTCGTCGCGCCGGCGGGCGCGACGCTCACGCCGGCGCGTCTTGCTGCCGTCGCAGCGGCCGGCGTTGCGACTGTGGCGTGCCGACGCTGTCCTCGCGTCAGCATCCTCGCCACCGGGAGCGAGCTCGTCGTTCCCGGCGAGGCACTTCGGGCCGGACAGATCTACGAGACGAACAGCCTGATGCTCGGCGCCGCACTCGCGGCGACAGGTGCAGAGGTCGTGCCGGAGCCGACGGCCGCCGACGACGAAGCGGTATTGCGGGGAGCGCTCGAACGTGGACTTGCGTGCGATGTCCTCGTTACCTCGGGCGGCGTGTCGGTCGGTGAGCACGATCTCGTTCGGAAGGTCGAAGCGGAACTCGGCGTCGAGGAGGTCTTCTGGCGCGTCGCGATCAAGCCGGGGAAACCCGTGTCCTTTGGCGTCCGCGGCGACACACTGGTCTTCGGGTTGCCGGGGAATCCCGTCTCGGCGCTCGTCGGGTGCGAGCTCTTCGTGAAGCCGGCATTGCGGGCGCTGCAGGGCGCCGAAGATCCCTTGCCTCGTTTCGAAACCGGACGCCTTAGGGTCGCGCTGCGCCGGAACGAGGAACGCGACGAGTTCGTGCGTGCGCGAGCGCGCACGGAAGGGGGCGAAGTGGTACTCGAGCCGA
>DASSLB010000077.1:0-8902 GCA_035689945.1 Gaiellaceae bacterium
GACGAGCAGCTCGGCGAAGCGGTCGTAGACGCTCGCCTCGACGAGGATCCGCGAGCGCGCGCAGCAGTCCTGGCCGGCGTTGTCGAAGACGGCGTAGGGTGCGGCGGCGGCTGCCTTCTCCAGGTCGGCGTCGGCGAAGACGACGTTCGCGGACTTGCCGCCGAGCTCGAGCGTGACGCGCTTGATCGTGGCCGCGGCGCCGCGCATCACTTCCTGCCCGACCTCGGTTGAGCCGGTGAAGCCGATCTTGGCAACAGCGGGATGCTCCACGAGCCGCGTCCCGACGACCGAGCCCTTGCCGGGAAGGATGTTCATGACGCCCTCGGGGATGCCGGCTTCGAGCGCGAGCTCGCCGAGCCTCAGCGCCGTGAGCGGCGTCAGCTCCGCCGGCTTGAGGACGACCGTGTTGCCGCAGGCGAGCGCCGGCCCGAGCTTCCAGGACGCGATGTTGAGCGGGAAGTTCCACGGCACGATGAGGCCGACGACGCCGAGCGGCTCGCGGAGCGTGAGGTCGATGCCGCCGGCGACGGGGATCGTCTCGCCGAAATGCTTGTCGACCGCGCCGGCGTAGTAGTGGAAGACCTGCGCGACCATGCCGACCTCGCCGCGCGCACCGGCGATCGGCTTGCCGACGTTGCGCGACTCGAGTCGCGCGAGCTCCTCGCCGTTCTCCTCGACGAGCGTTGCAAGGCGTCGCAGGAGGCGCGCCCGGTCGGCCGGGGCGACGGCGCGCCAGGCCGGGAATGCCTCCTTCGCGCGGGCGACGGCCGCGTCGGTCTCGTCGACGCCGGCGGCGGCGACCTCGGCGATCGTCTCCTCCGTCGCGGGATTGAGGATCGCGGTCATCGACGACGCTCCTCGCGGTAGCGGCGAGCCTCGGTGACGAGGGCTTCGAACAGACGTGCATCCTCGCCCGCTTCCGGATGCCAGAGAACGCCAACCGCGAACCGGTAACTCGGGTCTTCGAGCCCTTCGACCGTCCCGTCATCGGCCCAGGCGACCTCGCGCAGTCCCTCGCCGATGCGTCCGAAGCCCTGATGGTGGCTCGACATCACCGGGCCGTGCGCCGGGATGAGCGCGCCGAGCTGCGAGTCGTCCTCGATGCGGACCGGATGCTCGGAAAAGACGCCAGGCGTTTCCCTGTGGCGCTCGTCGCCGGTCACCTCGGGCAGGTGCTGGACGAGGTCGCCGCCGCGCGCGATGTTGAGGATCTGCGAGCCACGACACACAGCGAGCACCGGCATGTCCCGGGCGAGCGCACCTTCGAGCAGTGCGAGCTCGGCCCGGTCCCGCGCGGGGCGGGTGTTGTTCGTGGCCGGATGCGCCTCGGCGTCGTACCCGGCCGGATCGAGGTCGGCGCCGCCTGAAAGGAGCAGCCCGTCGAGCGCGTCGAGCGTCTCCTCGACCGCGTCCTCGCTCGGTGGGACGACGAGCGCGCGGCCGCCCGCGCTCTCGACGGCCTCGACGTACATCTGCGGGATGAGGGCGGCCTCGAGGTGCCAGGCGCCCCATGCTGCCTGCTCGACGTAGCTCGTGATTCCGACGATCGGCCGCGTCATCCGCGTTCGAACATGCGCTCGCGTTCGTAGCCGGTCACGGTCTTGTCGAAGAGCTCCTGCTCCGTGCGTGCGTAGTTGAGGTAGTGGTCGATCACCTCGTCGCCGAGCAGCTCGCGTGCCACGGTGCTCGACTCGAGGCGCCCGATCGCCTCGCGGAGCGCGTGCGGAAAGCGCTCGGCGTCGGAGATGTAAGCGTTGCCCTCGAGCGCAGGCCCGAGCTCGAGCTTGTGCTCGATCCCGTACAGGCCGGCCGCGAGCAGCGCTGCGAACGCGAGGTAGGGGTTCGCGTCGGCGCCGGGAATCCGCGTCTCGGGGCGGCACGAGGAGCCATGACCGACGACGCGGAAGCCGCAGGTGCGGTTGTCGTAACCCCAGGCGAGCGTGGTGGGGGCCCAGCTCCCGGCCGAGAAGCGCTTGTACGAATTGACGGTCGGCGCGACGAAGATCGCGAGGTCGGCCATGCACGCGATCTGGCCGGCGAGATAGTGGCGGAAGAGATCCGACTCGCCCGCGAACGCGTTCTTGCCGTCCTGCCACAGCGAGGAGTGGATGTGGCACGAGGAGCCGACCCACTCGTGGTGCGGCTTGGCCATGAAGGTGACGGAGCAGCCGCGCTGGAACGCGATCTCCTTGACCCCGGTCTTGTAGACGACGTGGTCGTCGGCTGCGCGCAGCGCGTCGCGGAAGCGGAAGTTGATCTCGTGCTGGCCCGCCCAGGCCTCGCCCTTCGACGACTCGACGATCATCCCGGCGGTCTTCATCGCCGTCCGTATCTGGCGGAGGAACGGCTCGTCGAAGCTGGCGGCGAGGATGTGGTAGTCGAGGATGTACGGCACCGACGGCGTCAGGTCGTGGTAGTGCTTGGCGTGAGCGTCGGCGTAGCTCTCGCGGAAGAGGAAGAACTCGAGCTCGGAGCCGAACATCGGGTCGAAGCCCAGTCCACGAGCCTTCTCCACCTGCGCCTTGAGCACTTGGCGCGGGGAGGGCCCGACCGGCGTCCCGTCGTGCCACTCGACGTCGCACTGCACCATCACCGTCGCCTCGTGCCACGGGATCCGGCGCAGCGTCGAGAGGTCGGCGCGCAGCCCGAAGTCCCCGTAGCCGCGCTCCCAGCTCGCGATCGCGTACCCCGGGACCGGATCCATCTCCATCTCGAGCGCGAGCAGGTAGTTGCAGCCCTCGCCCGGATGCCCGGCCTCGTTCTCGGACAGGAAGAACTCCGCGTCGAGCCGCTTCCCCATCAGCCGGCCCTGCATATCGGTGAAGCAGGCGATCACGGTGTCGACCGCGCCGGCGGCGACGTCTTCCCGCAACTCCTCGAGCGTCGGCATAGGCCAATCCTCTACCAAAAGGGTTGACAGTGAGGGCTGGACGGGCGGTTAATAGGCGATCCCCGTTAATAGGCGATCTCTGAGACTGGAGGCTGCATGACCGACACATCCGCCGACCGAAGCGCGCATCTCGACGACGAGGCGCAGCTTCACCGGCTCGGCTACGCACAGGAACTGTTCCGCTCGATGGGCGGCTTTCAGAACTTCGCGATCTCGTTCACGATCATCTCGATCCTCGCGGGGTGCCTGACGTCGTACGCGATCGCCTTCGACCAGGGCGGCCCCATCGCGATCACCTGGGGCTGGCTGATCGTCGGGGGTTTCTGCATCTTCGTCGCGCTGGCGCTCGGAGAGATCGCCTCGACCTACCCGACGGCGAGCGGGCTCTACTACTGGTCGTCCAAGCTCGGGAGTCCCGGCTGGGGCTGGTTCACGGGCTGGTTCAACCTTGTCGGCCAGATCGCGGTCACCGCGGCGATCGGGTTCGGGTGCGCGATCTTCATGACGGCGCTGTTCAACCTGCTCTGGAACTTCAACAACTCGTACGGCCACATCTACTTCGTGTACGGAATGCTCATGCTCGCTGCGGGCCTGATCAACATGTTCAGGGTCTCGATCACGGCCTTCCTGAACACGATCTCGGCCTGGTGGCACATGGTCGGCGTGCTCGTGGTCGTCGGCGTTTGCGCCATTGTCCCCAGCCACCACCAGTCGGTGAGCTACGTCTTCACGAAGACCGTCAACAACACCGGCTTCAACGGCGTCAGCACCCACGGGATCGTGTTCATCTACATCTTCCTGACCGGGCTGCTGATGGCCCAGTACACGATCACGGGCTACGACGCATCGGCGCACATGAGCGAGGAAACGCGCAACGCGTCGCGCGGCGCGGCGTGGGGAATCGTCATGTCGGTCATCGTCTCGGTCATCTTCGGCTTCATCCTGCTCGTCGCGGTGACCTTCGCGATCCCGGCGAAGGGCCCCTCCGACACCTCCGCGTTCATCGTCCAGAGCATCTGGCGGGACTCGATGGGCGACAAGTGGGCCGAATTCCTGTTGTTCATTGCGGTGATCGCGCAGACGTTCTGCACGATCGCGTCCACGACATCGGCCTCACGGATGATGTTCGCCTTCTCGCGCGACCGTGCCGTGCCCGGGCACCAGCTCTGGCGGAAGGTGTCGAAGCGGGACCGCGTCCCGGTCAACACCGTGTGGGCGATCGTCTGCCTCGCCTTCCTGACGCCGCTGCCCGCGCTCTGGTGGGGCTACATCGGCTACGCCGCGGCAACCGCCGTGGCTGTGATCGGGCTCTACATCGCCTTCGTCCTGCCGATCATCCTGCGCCTGCGCGCGGGAGAGAGCTTCGAGCGGGGAGCCTGGCACCTCGGCAAGCACTACAAGTGGATCGACTGGATCGCGATCCTCTGGATCTTCTTCATCTGCATCGTCTTCCTGTTGCCGGCCTACCAGGGCGGCATCCCGTTCAAGTCGAACTTCTCGTGGTCGATCCTCAACTACACGCCGCTGCCGGTCTTCGGAGCATTGATCCTCTTCGGTGGCTGGTATCTCCTGTCGGGCCGCAAGTGGTTCAAGGGGCCGATCAGGCAGGGCACCGAGGAGGAGCTCAGGCAGATCGAGGCCGGCTTCGAGTCGCCGGGGGCTCCGGCGGCCTCGCCCGCAGGCCAGGCGTAACACTCAATCGCGGAGCGGGCGGGCTATGGGCCCGCCCGCTCCGCGTTCCGCTCAGACCGTGGCGAGGTGCTCGCCCTTGGCGGCGGGCGCCTTGCCAGCCTTCCGCGGCGGCACCACGAGCACCGGCCGTCCAGCCGTGTGCGTGAGCGCACGGGCGACGCTGCCGATGATCGCCGCGGTGAAGCCACCGTGGCCGTGGGTGGCGACCACGATCAGGTCGGCGTCGACCTCGTCCGCCGCCTCCGCGATGAGCGTCGCAACGTCCTTGGTGCCCGTGCGAATCGTGAGCGTCGCGTCGATCCCGACCGAGCGCAGCTCCTCGATCTGCTTCCCGATCTTCTCCTCCAGCTCGGGCTCATCGGCGAGGAGCGGAGCTCCTGCCGCACGGCCCCGCAGAAGCTCGTTGGCGTGGACCGCGACGATCCGCGAGTTGTGAAGCCGGGCCAGCTCGCGCACGGGCTCGAGCGCGCCGTCGGCGAGCGTAGAGCCGTCGGTGGCCCAGACGATCGTCTTGAACATGGTTTCCGTCCTTTCGCTTTGTTGCCTAGAGGATCGGCCCTGTGCGTCCCGGGCGCATCGGGTTTCGCGCGCAGGCCGGGTGCGGCTTAGCCGCAGCCTGGCCTATGCTCGAAACGTGGCCGTCGTGGAGGTCGAGGAGCTCGCGCGGACCTATCGCACGAGCACGGGGATACTGCGCCGCCGGACCGTCGAGGTGGAGGCGGTGCGCGGCGTGTCGTTCGAGATCCCGAAAGGCGAGCTCTTCGGGCTGCTCGGGCCGAACGGCGCGGGCAAGACCACGACGATCAAGATGCTGATCACGCTGCTCCTACCCACCTCGGGGACGGCCCGCGTGCTCGGAATCGACGTCGCCCGCAACCCACGCGAGGTGCGGAGGCGGATCGGCTACGTCTTCGGCGGTGACCGCGGCCTCTACGAGCGCCTCTCGGGCCTCGACAACCTCCGCTACTTCGCCGAGCTGTACGGAGTCGAGCCGCGCGTGCAGAAGATCCGCATCCAGGAGCTGCTCGAGCTCGTCGGCCTTTCCGGCCGCGAGCGGGAGAAGGTCGAGGGCTACTCGCGCGGCATGCGCCAGCGCCTGCACATCGCCCGTGGCCTGCTCCACGACCCGGAGGTCGTCTTCCTCGACGAGCCGACCATCGGCGTCGATCCGGTCGGCGCCCGGGAGCTGCGCGCCACGATCGCCGGGCTCACCGACGTAGGAAAGACCGTTCTTCTCACGACGCACTACATGTTCGAGGCGGATGCGCTCTGTGACCGCATCGCAGTCATCGCGCAGGGCCGGATCGTCGCCGAGGGCACGCCGCAGGCTCTCAAGGCGGGCGTGGGCGAGGGCACCGTCGTCGAGGTCGAGGTCTACGGGATCGAGGACGCTGTGGTCGAGCGGGTGCGCGCGCTCGAGGGCGTCTCGAACGTCGGTCTCGAGGAGCGCGACCAGAAGCAGGTGCTCGTCGTGCAGACGTTGCCGGGCCGCGAGCTCGTACACGGAATCCTCGGGCACCTCGCCGGCTCGGAGGTCGGGCGCGTCTCGTCGCGCGAGCCCACCCTCGAGGACGCGTACGTCGCGCTGGTGGGCGAGTGAGAACGCTGCGTCTCCTCGGCTACGGCTGGCTCTTCCAGATGAAGATGCTGATGCGCTCGTCGTTCAACAGCTGGCTCGGCGTCCTGTACCCGCTCTTCTTTGCGACCGTCGCGTTCTTCATGTTCCGCTCGGGCGGCGGCGGCAAGCCGCTCCTCTACGCGTCGCTCGGTGCGGCGGTGATGGGGATCTGGTCGAACACGGCCACGCCGGCGGGGAGTGCAATGGCACGCGAGCGCTGGCACGGGACACTGGAACTGCAGGTCGCTGCTCCGGTCCACTTCGCTCTCGTCCTCCTGCCGCTGACGATCGCCATGGCGACGATCGGCATCTACAGCATGGCCGCGACGCTCCTCTGGGGCTGGCTTGCGTTCGGGATCCAGCTGCAGATCACCGACCCCATCGCGTTCGTGCTCGCAGTACCGGCGACCGTCGTCTCGATCGGCGCGCTCGGGTTCGTCCTCGCGGTGGCGTTCGTCCGCTTCCGCCAGGCCTGGGCGCTCGGGAACATGCTCGAATACCCCGTCTGGCTGATTGCGGGCTTCCTCGTCCCGCTGTCGCTCTTCCCGGCCTGGGTGCGGCCGATCTCGTGGATCCTCGCGCCGACCTGGGGGATCCGCGCGATTCGCGGCGCAGCGCTCGCCGGCCCCTCGTACGGCGACATCGGAATGGCGCTCGGCCTCGGCGCCGCGTATGTCGCGATCGGCGTCCTGCTCGTCCACCGGGCGCTGGACTCCGCACGCGACAAGGGGACGCTCTCGCTCACGTGACGTCGATCCGGGTCTTCTTCGTCGGTGGCCTGATCAGCTACCGCGCGCTCTTCGGCTGGCTCAACCCGTGGGTCTACATCCCGTCGTTTCTCGTCGCGCCGATCTTCCAGATCCTGCTCTTCGTCTACATCGGTCGCTCCGCCCAGCTCCAGTCTGACAGCTTCTACGTGATCGGGAACGGCCTGCAGTATGCGGCGATCCCGTGCCTCTTCGCGATGGCGAACACGATCGCGGGCGAGCGTTACCAGCAGACGCTCGGCTACATCCTCATCACGCCCGCGCGCAGGCTCCCGCTCTTCCTCGGTCGCGCGGTCCCGGTCGTGACGAACGGGTTCATGGTCTCGGTGTTCGCGCTCGTCGTCGGCGGCGCGATCGTCGGCACGCACATCGCGACGGCGCGCTACGGCCCGATCATCCTCGTCATCGCGGTCAGTGCGTTCGCCTGCACAGGACTCGGATTGATCAACGCCGGGCTCGGTCTGATCGCGCGCGAGACCGCCGTTCTCTCGAACATCTTCTTCGGCATCCTGCTGATCGTCTCCGGCGCGAACGTCCCGGTGGCGAATCTGCCCGGCTGGCTGCAGCCGGTCTCGAAGGGGGTGCCGCTCACGCACGGGATCGCCGCGGCACGGCGGCTCGCGGCCGGGAGCTCGTTCGGGAGCGTGCTCGGCCTCGTCGGGGCCGAAGCGCTGATCGGACTCGCCTATGCGACGCTCGGCTACGTCCTCATTCGTGGCACGGAGGCTGTCAGCCGGAGGCGCGCGACGCTCGAGCGCGCCTGACGTGCACGAGCTGACGAAGCGGCAGGCGCGCCGGATCGCAGTCAAGGCGCAACTCCTGGACGCACCGCGTTCGACGAGCCTGCTCGAGGTTGTCCACCATTTGGCGTTCCTCCAGATCGATCCGACGGCCGCGGTGGCGCCGAACGCCGACCTCGTCGCCTGGAGCCGTCTCGGCTCGTCGTACCGGCCGGAGCACTTGACGAAGGCGCTCGAAGAGGAGCGAACGCTGTTCGAGTTCGACGCGCGCATCCGTCCCATGAGCGACCTCGGCTCCTGTCTCGCCGGCGCGGACGAGCGGCCGAGCTACGAGACCTCCCGCGCGTGGCTGCGGGACAACGACCGCTTCCGCCGGGACATCCTCGAGCTGCTCGAGCGGTCGGGCCCGCTCACCTCACGTGACATCCCCGACACGTGCGTAGCGCCGTGGGCCTCGAGTGGCTGGACGAACAACCGCAACGTCACGCGCATGCTCGAGTTCATGCAGTCACGCGGCGAGGTTGCGATCTCTGGACGCGTAGGACGAGAGCGACTGTGGGATCTGCCCGAGCGCGTCTACCCGGCGAAGACGAAGATCCCGTCCGTCGAGGAGGCCGAGAGGATGAAGGACGAGCGGCGGCTCGCGGCCCTGGGGATCGCGCGGGCGAAGGCGCGAGGGATGCCGTTCGAGCCGATCCACGTCGGCGATGTGGGAGAGCCTGCCGTCGTCGAGGGCGTGAAGGGCGAGTGGCGCGTCGATCCACGCTATCTCGACGGTGGCTTCAAGGGGAGGACGGCGCTTCTCTCGCCCTTCGACCGGCTCGTCTACGACCGCGTGCGCATTGAGGAGCTGTTCGAGTTCGAGTACACGCTCGAGATGTACAAGCCGGCCGCGAAGCGCCGCTGGGGCTACTTCGCTTTGCCGATCCTCCACGGCGACCGGCTCGCCGGGAAGCTCGACGCGACCGCCGACCGCAAGGCCTCGGTGCTCCGCGTGAACGCGATCCACGAGGACGTGCCGTTCAGCCGTGCAATCGCGACGGCCGTCCGGAAGGAGATCGACGATCTCGCCGCCTGGGTCGGCCTCGCCGTCTCCTAGCCGCCGATGAGTTCGCGCGCCGGACGCGGTCTGAGCTCTGAATCCGATCGAAAGGACGATCGATGCAGAAGATCACGACCTGGCTCTGGTTCGACA
>DASSLB010000078.1:0-4468 GCA_035689945.1 Gaiellaceae bacterium
CCGGTACCGCTCCCCTTCCCGACGCGAGACATCCGGATGGGTGCGCCCGGCGACCGTGTAGACGATCCCGGGGTGCCGCTCGATCATCTCCGGTAGCGCCTCGAGCACCGTCTCCAATCCTTTGCCGGGCGAGATCAGGCCGAACGTGGAAAGCCGGAAGGGACTGTTGAGGGCAGACGAAGTGGACCGCGACGCCTGACGGTCACCCGCGGCACGCTCGGCGATGCGCGCCGGCGCTCCGTGCGGCACCACACGTACTTTCTCCTTCGAGCAAGTTCCCGACTCGACCAGGAACCGAAGCGCCGTGTCCGTCATCACGATTACGAGCTCCGCCTCGGCGCAGAGCTCCGTCAGCACTTCCTGCTGGTGAGGCGTGGGCTCCGACAGCACCGTGTGCAGAGTCACCACGAGCGGCTGCGCCAGTTCTTGCGCAAACGACAGCACGTACTCCCCGTCGCGGCCGCCGTAGATCCCGTACTCGTGCTGAAGCAACACGACGTCGACATCGAGCCGTCCCAGCATCCGTGCAGTCCGCACATAGTCGCCACGCACGGACTGCGCGATCGTCGCGAGCAGGCCCCGGCGCTGTGGGCTCGACGGTTCGTTCACGACCGCGACGAGATCGGCGCGCGTGACCTTCCCCGTGCCGGTCAGTGTCGCTCGGAGGTCGGCGGAGAAGGTGCCTATCCCGCAGGCACGCGGCGGGTAGGTGGAGACGATCGCTGTCCGCATCCGCTAGTGCGGCCGGCGTGGCACCGGCACGCTGAGCGCTTGCATGCGCTGCGGCATCTGCAGACCTTCGCGCGCCGCCGTCGGTTTGCGGAATCTCCCGTTGGTTGCGGTGCGCAGCCGGTCGAGTATCCCCTTCAGGGCCTTCTTCATCATGTCGCTTCCTTTCGTGGTTTCTGCGAAACAGCAGCAAGTGGACGGATTCCCCTCGACGCCGCCGGAGCGCCTTGGGATCGGTAGGTCGCGTACGCTCGGAGGGCCTCGAGATCGTGACGGCGCCGCTCGGGAAAGAAGCGCCGCAGGAACTCAGACCAGCTAAGTCCGACTGGATCGTCGGCGCTCCGATGGCCTCCTTCGTCTTCCCAGCGTTGAAGGGGCGCACTGTCATCGCGGGCTTCGGCGGCCCTCACTCGGATTCTGCGCTCTGGCCGGAGGTTCGAGCTGAGCACGGCTTAGCGCCCCCCGGCGAGGTTCTTGGTGCCGGGCGGGATCGGCGCCTTGCCGTTCGCTTCTGGATTGAACTGTTCTTGGAAGCGCTCCAGCGCGTGCGAGAACTCGCTTGGGATCAGCCAGACCTTGTTCGAGTCGCCCTGGGCGATCTGGGGCAACATCTGCAAGTACTGGTAGGCGAGCAGCTTGGGGTCGGGGTCACCGGCGTGGATCGCGCCGAAGACGGTCTCGATCGCCTTCGCCTGCCCTTCGGCGCGGACGATCTGTGATTGCCGCTCGCCCTCTGCGCGCAGGATCGCGCTCTGTTTGGCGCCTTCGGCCTCGAGGATCTGGGACTGCCTCACGCCTTCGGCGTTGAGGACCGTGGCGCGCTTCTCGCGGTCAGCGCGCATCTGCTTCTCCATCGAGTCCTGGATCGAGGCGGGCGGATCGATCGCCTTCAGCTCGACGCGGTTGACGCGGATGCCCCACTTGCCGGTTGCGTCGTCGAGGACGCTGCGGAGCTGGGTATTGATGTGGTCGCGGGAGGTGAGTGTCCTCTCGAGCGCGATCCCGCCGATCACGTTCCGCAGCGTCGTGACCGTCAGCTGCTCGATCGCCTGGATGTAGTCGGCGATCTCGTAGGTTGCCGCTTTCGCGTCGGTGACCTGGTAGTAGATGACCGTGTCGATGTTGACCACCAGGTTGTCCTCGGTGATCACCGGCTGCGGCGCGAACGAGACGACTTGTTCGCGCAGGTCGACCAGCGGCCGGAGACGGTCGACGAAGGGCACGACGAGCGCGAGCCCGGGCAAGAGCGTGCGCTGGTAGCGGCCGAGTCGCTCGACCACCCCGGCACGCGCCTGCGGGACGATCCGGACCGTACGCGCGAGGGCGAGCAGAACGAATGCGGCGACTGCCAACGGGACGATCAAGGTGACCATGCGTTTCTCCTGTTCAGCGTGGGACGAGCGCCGTGGCGCCTCGATCAATGCGATTGAGGGCCAGCGGCGGACACAGGTGCGGGCCGAGCTGCGGCGTGAATGCGATCATGCGGCCCGTCCGTTCTGTGCTCCGAGGGCCGTCGGGCCGACCATCGTGTAGGAGCGGTCGCCGACCGACAGCTTGACCGCGTCCGGGCCCTCTTCCGCCAGCCATGACTCGACAGCGCCGAGCACCTGGATGAGGCCGCGCGATTCCCACTCCGACCGAACCTCGACTTCGCTGCGCGTCGCGTCGAACGAGAGCGAAGAGCGGTCGAAGAGCCCACCCAGACGGCGGATAAGCCCGTGGACGCGCGTGGCGTCTGGGACGGCAACGCGGATCTCCACCATCAGAACCTCCGTGGTCGAAGCGTCGATTCCGACCAGAACGTTGGGGTCGGCCAGATACGGCTCCAACCCGCTTTGCTGAGGGTGGACTCTCTGCGGCGCCGGCTTACTCCCCGCCGCGCATTGCCTCACGACGCCGATTGCTAAGGCGCCACACCTCAAGGGTAGCACCGAAGCGATGCATGCCCCGTTTCGGGGCGGCACCGCCTCCTAGTTGGCCGGTGCCGAGGGGGTTGGCGGCTGGGTAATCGGCGGCAGCAGCAGGAGGTGGCTGTCGACGATGGCCTGGGCGATATCGACCAGTTTGTGGCCGTTGTGCCGCGAGTGGTCGCGCAGCATCTCGAACGCCCGGTCCGCGTCTACTGCGTGGCGGGCCATCAGGATCCCTTTCGCCTGCTCGATCATGGCCCGACGCCCGAACGCTCCCTGCAGGCTGTGGTACTCCGCGAAGCGTTGCAGTGTGATGTCGATCGCGCTCTGCAACTCCTCCGGGGTTGTATCCACGATGTACGCAAAGACGCCACGCCTCGCCGCTTCATGGACGTAGGCGGGGTCCTTGGCCGAAAGCAGCGCGATCACCGGACAGGAGGCCTCGCGGACGATCTCGGTGATCAACTCGAGCGCGTGCTCGGAGTGCAGGCCGAGCCCGACCAGTGCGACATCCGGCCGCTCCCTGGCCGTCACGGCCCCGACCTCCTTGACGTAGATCTCGCGCGCGATCACCTCGTGCCCGAGCCCGGCCACAACCTGGGCCAGCAACTCGAGCCGCTCGCGTTTCTCGTTGGCGATCAGGACACGGAGATTGCGAATTGCCTCCTCAGCCATCGTCCTCAATGTAGCGCTCCCAATCGGCGCTAGACTTGTTGTTGCAGCACCTCAAGCACCGGTGCAGCGAATCACACCGCGGGGCCCGAAAGGAACCCGGCCCCGCAAAGATCCGCCCTCAACCGCACAGGCCGGAAACTGCTGGCCGACCAACGCGCGGTCGACCTCAAATTCCCACGAGGGAGGATCAAGATGCAAGTCGAATCGCACCACCCTGAAACGGCACCCGCGGCCGCGATCGTCGAGCCGCGCAGCGCGCGTCTACGGAGGCACGGCCGGCGCGCAGGCCTCTACACCTGGGCCTTCGGCCTGATTGCGCTGCTCGTCATCCTGATTGCGCTCGTCGTTGCGAATACGCGGCAGGTGAAGCTGAGCTGGGTCGTGAGCACCGGCCACGCGTCGCTGGTTTGGATCGTCCTCGCGGCGGCAGTTCTCGGCTGGCTGCTGGGGATCTTCACCAGCGTCGTCTTCAGGCTGCGCACGCGGCCTCGCCGGCAGTCGTAGAAGGCGCCTGGTTCCGTCGTGGCCGAAAGGGCGACGAGCGACCCGCACCCCGCGACCCTCACCGCCGACGAGCCGAAGGGGCGCCCGCCTCTCCTGCCACGGGCGGGCGGGTCGGTTTGCCAGGTCAGCCACGCTCGCGGCAGCGCCGAGATGCACTTCAGCCGCGAGACGGTCGCCGAACTGCTCGCGGGCGAAGGCTTCTTCTGGCTCGACCTCGACCGGCCGCAGGCGGGCGACTTCGAGATCCTGCGCGAGGTCTTCGGGTTCCACCCGCTCGCGGTCGAGGACTCCGAGCACTTCGACCAGCGGGCGAAAATCGACGACTACGACGACTTCGTCTTCCTCGTCGTCTACGGCGCTGCGCCCGACGGGGATCGGTTGGTCGAGGTGCATTGCTTCTACTGCGAGCGTTTCCTGGTCACCGTCCATCGCGACGATTGCCCGGCGTTTGCGGAGATCAGGCAGCGCTACCAGCAACGCGACGAGGCGATCGACCGCCCCTCGCTCCTGCTGTACCGGATCGTCGATGGTCTCGTTGAGAGCTTCTTCCCGATTCTGGCCGACTTCGACGACCGGATCGACGAGCTCGAGAACGCGCTCTTCGTCAAGGCAAGCGACGCGCAGCTGCAAGAGATCTTTCAGATGAAGCG
>DASSLB010000079.1:0-2675 GCA_035689945.1 Gaiellaceae bacterium
ACTGCAGGTCCGGCTGGTAGATGCGGATCGTCTGCCGGCGCCGCTGGAAGTTGAGCCGCCGCGTGACGGTCGTGTAGCCCTTGGCCACGACGCGAACCTCGAGCCGGTGCCGCGGTCCCTTGATCACAGTGACGCCATGGCGGTCGGTTTGGCCGACCCTTCCCCAGAGAGTCACGCGAGCGCCGGGCACGCGCACGCGGCGATCGCCGTCGAGGATCGTGACGACGAGCGGTGCAAGCTGGCCAAGCGGAGGCTGCGCCGGCGTCGGCTTCGGCTTCGGTTTCGGCTTCACCGGAGGCGCCGGAGCCGCCTGGTGTGAGCTGCCGCAGCCCACGAGCAGGGCAACGAGTGCCGCCACGAGGAGAACGCGCACGATCATGCGTACTCCCCGATCGCGAGCTCGCGGTAGTCGGTGAGCCACAGCGGCGCGCCGTCGATGTCGCGCAGGATCACGTTGTCGTCCGGGAAGTGCGGCACGGGCTCGCCGATCTCGTCGAGCCGGCCGAGCGTCGCGAGAACCTGAGCCTCGGCCATGTTCGCTCCCCCCGCGGCGAGAGCCGAGGTCGCGGCGACGTGTCGCACGTTGATCTCGGTCACCTTGAGCGCGCCGCTGCGGTCCTCGCGCAGATCGACGGTGAGGAGGCCCTGTGCGGGCTCGCCGGTGAGCTTCGTGAGGAAGCGCACCGCCTGCTCGGCGACGGCCCGCGCCCGCTCGTCGTTGACGAGGCGCCCGCGGTTGATGTTGCCGGTGATGCCCGAGACGGCCAGGTGTCCCATGAAGTACTCGAGCCGCTCGTAGCACCCCGCCTTGAGCAGCCCGCCCTCGTGGAAGAGGAGCGAGCACGCGATGTTCCGCCCGGGCAGGTGCTCGGCGACCATGAAGCTCGGGATCCCCGGGTTGAGGTAGGCCCACGCGTACGCCTCCTCCGGCTCGGTCACCTGGATCGAGCCGATCCCGCTAGACGAGCCGTCGGCGTAGTCGCGGAGCCAGACCGGTCCGCCGTCCAGCTCGAGCTCGTGACGCGCGAGCAGCTCGTCGCGGCTCGCGATGCGATAGTGCGGCACGAAGCCCGTCTCCCGGAGTGCGTCGTAGAGCTTGCTCTTCGAGATCGCGATCTCGACGAATCCCGGCGGCGGCAGGAGCGCAGGAACCGGGAACTCGCGGCCGCTCCAGAACCGCACGTGCGCCTCGGGTCCCACGATCGCGACGTCGATCTCCTCTTTCCGGCAGATCTCCGCCACGAGCTCGGGGTAGCCGGGGTCGCTCGGCTCCGAGTCGCGATAGACGCGCTCGTACAGCCCTTCGTAGAACCCGTACCAGTTGCCGCCGCGATCGGCGCCGATGAGGTGCGCGTCGGCAAACAGCGGGCTTGCGCGGAGCGAGCGGGCGATGGCTCTCGGCGTGACACCGCACGCACCCGTGACGAGGATGTTCAGCGGTGCCACAAGCTTCGAGGATAGCCCCCGCTTATTACGGCGTTGTATGCCAGCCGCCCGTATCGCCCTTGTACGTGCCGCCGAAGAGGGCGAACGGGGTCCGCGCGAGGATCCGCAGGTCGAGGAGTGGCGAGCGGTGCTCGACGTACCAGACGTCGAGCTCGATCCGCTCCGCCCACGGCAGCTTGGCACGCCCGTTCACCTGCGCCCACCCCGTGATGCCCGGTTTCACGTCGAGCCTGTGCCGTTGCCGCTGGTCGTATTGCTCGACCTGGTAGCGGAGCGTCGGCCGGGGCCCAATCACGCTCATTTCGCCGCGAACGACGTTCCAGAGCTGCGGCAGCTCGTCGAGCGAGAGCTTGCGCAGAATCCGGCCGGCACGCGTGATGCGGGCGTCGCCGCGGTTGACCGCGAGCCCGGCGCCCATCGTCTCGGCGCCCACGACCATCGTCCGCAGCTTGAGCAGCTCGAAGTCGGCGCCGTCCCTGCCGACGCGCGTCTGCCGGTAGAGGACCGGACCCCGGTCCTCGAGCTTGATCGCCAGCGCGGCGAGCGCGAGGAGCGGCGAGGCGGCGAGCAGCGCTCCGCCTGCGATCGCCACGTCGGCAGCGCGGTTCACGCGAGCTCCTCCCGCTGCGGCGCCCAGGTCGCGGGCACGCCGCGCCGCAGGTAGTTCCAGAGCGCGACGACGGTCGCCCACGTGATCAGGACGTAGTAGCGGGCGATCCCGACGCCGGCGAGAGCGGCTGCGAGCAGGCCGAGCTGGAGGCCGAGGAAGATCGCGTAGACGGCGCCGTGACCGAGCAACGCGAGCGTGCTCCCGAGCAGGACGAGATGGAGCAAGCCGCTCGCATAGCGCAAGTGCCGGTGCGAGACGAGCGCGAGGAGGTAGCCGGGAGGCTGGCGGCGCAGCATCCGCCCGTGCAACACGATGAGCCACGAGTGCTCGAACATCCGCACCTTGCGCCGGTACTCGCTCTCGTTCGTCGGCGTCGGGCGCTCGAAGGCAAGCGCCTCGGGCTCGTAGACGGCGCGGCGCCCGCGCTGGACCATGAGGTACGGAAGCGAGAGGTCGTGCCCGAAGCGCGGGTCGACCTCGACGTAGTCCGACCGGCGAAGCGCGTAGATGGCGCCGTTGCCGGCCGTGACCGACCCGAGACTCGACTCGCCCGCGCGCGTCACGAGCTCGTAGCGCCAGTAGACGCCCTCCTTGTTCGAGCCGTCCGGCGCCTCGAGCC
>DASSLB010000080.1:0-8003 GCA_035689945.1 Gaiellaceae bacterium
GAACCGCTGGCGACAACGGCTGAGAGCGTCGACGACGCCGTCCGTCGGCTGGTCGTCGAGCGCTCCCACGACCTCGTCACGCTCTGCGATCCCTCCGGCGCGATCGTCTACGCCTCGCCGTCCTGGGCCGGCCTCGGCTGGAAGCCGCGCTCACTCGTCGGCGTTCCGGTGCTCGACGTCATCCATCCCGACGACGCTTCCAAAGCGACAGCGGCCTGGATGGAGGTCGCCTCGGGAACCGATGTGGACGCCGTGACCATCCGCCTCTGCCGGGAGGACGGAAGCTACGGCTGGTTCGAGGTGAACGGATCCGCCGTTCACGACGCGGACGGCGAGCTTCGCTTCCTGCTGGGGACGGCGCGCGACGTCAGCGAGCGGGAGGAGCTGCGCTGGCGCCTTCGCGATCTCGACGCGGTGTATCGCTTTGCCGACGCCGTCGCCGGCGCTCCTGCACTGGACGACGTGCTCGGAGTGGCGCTCGATGCGCTGCTCGAGGCGACCGGAGCAGAGCGAGCTGCAGTCCTGCTCGCCGACGACGAGGGAGTGCTCCGTTTCCGCGCCTGGCGTGGCCTCTCCGATCGTTACCGCGCCTACACGGAGGGACGATCGCCGTGGCCGCCGGAGGACGATGACCCAGACCCGGTCCTCGTCGAGGACATCGGCGGCGCCGGCTACGAGACCGCGCTCGAGCGGGCCTTGCGCAAGGAGGGAATCGGCGCGCTCGCATTCGTCCCGCTCGTCCGCGGCGCCAAGTTGCTCGGGAGGATCACGCTCTACCGCAACGCCCCGCATCGGTGGAGCGATCGAGAGGTGCTCCTCTCGCGGACGATTGGGAATCACCTCGCCTCCGTCGTCGATCGCGCGTACGCGCAGCAGGCCCTGCACGAGTCGAGCGAGCAGCTCGCGAGCATCCTGCGGACCGTCGACGAGGGGATCACGGCCACCAACCGCGAGGGCCGATTCCTGTTCGCCAACGACGCCGCGGCGCGGCACGTCGGGCTCGCCTCCGGTGACGAGCTCGTCGCTCTTTCCCTTCGCGAACGCGCGGCGCTCTACGAGGTGTTCGACAGCGAGGGAAACCGACTGGCTCTTGAAGCCCTGCCGCCGTTCAAAGCGCTGACCGGCGCGGAGAGCTCGGCGGTCGTCCGGATCGGCTCGAAGGCCGGCGACTGGGAGCACTGGATTGCGCTCCGGTCGACCCCGGTCTTTGCCGCCGACGGCAGCGTCGAGCTCGTCGTCAACGTCACGCGCGACATCACGCAAGAGACGGTCGCAGCGCAGCGCGAGGAGGAAGCGCGCCGCGAGGCCGAGAGCTCGCGCGCCCGGCTCGCTCTGCTTCTCGAGGCGACCGGGCAGCTGAGCCAGACGCTCGACTACGAGGAGCTGCTGCGGCGCGTGCCGAAGCTCGTCGTCCCGCGCATCGCGGATGGTTGCCACATCTACCTCGCCCGCGACGAGGACACCGAGCTCGTCCGCGTCGCTCACGCGCACGTCGAGCCTCGGATCGCGGCGCTGCTGGACAAGATCGACGCGGTCTACGACGTGGCACGCCACCGCCGCATCCCGGTGGTCGAGGTCTTCCGCTCCGGGAAGCCCATCCATCGCCCCGCTCTGGTACGGCCCTTGTCGAAGGTCGCGCGGCCCGGCGAGGAGGAGCTGGTTCAGATGGAGTCGCGCTCGCTGATCGTCGTGCCGCTCGAGACCGGTGCGAGACGGCTCGGCGTGCTCGCCGTCACGTCGTCCGAGGCGGGCCGGCTCGGCGACGAGGATTTCGAGCTCGTCTCGGAGCTCGCGCGGCGCGTCTCTCTCGCGGTCGACCTCGTCGATCTACACGGGCGGGCGCAGGATTCCCTTGCGCAGCTGCAGGCGGTGATCGCGCAGCTGCCGCTCGGTGTCGTGATCACGGACGCGGATCACCACATCGTCTTGCGGAACGACGAGCTCGAACGAGTCTGGGGCAAGCCGGTTGCGCTCGGCTCGGATCATCGCCAGAGCGGCACGACCGGCTGGCCGCTCGAGCGCGCGGTCGACACCGGCGAGGTGACGATCGCCGAGCGGCGGGAGTTCGAGCACGAAGCCGGCCCGCGCACTCTCGAGATCAGCGCGGCGCCTGTGCGGGACGCGCACGACGAGATCGTCTCCGCCGTCGCGATCGTCGCGGACGTGACGCGGCGCAGCCGGTCGGAGCAACAACTCCGCTTCCTCTCTCAGGCGAACGAGCTGCTCGATGCGAGCCTCGACTGGGAGCGGACGCTCGATGCGATCGCCGACCTCGCCGTGCCCGCGCTCGCCGGCTATCTCGTGATCGACCTGCTCGACGAGGACGACGAACTCCACTGGGTCGTCGCCGTCCATGCCGATCCGGAGAAGACGGAGCTCGTCCGGGAGCTGCGCGCGAGCTACCCCCCGACGCTCTCGACGCACCCGATCCAGGTCGCGTTGCGCACCGGCGAGGCGCAGCTGCTGCCCGACCTCCAGGCGGAGACCGCGGCGATGGCGCACGACGCGAAGCACGCGCGCGCGATTCGGGCGATCGCGAACACTTCCGGGATCGTCGCGCCGCTCGCCGCTCGCGGCAGGACGCTCGGGACCATCAGTCTCGGCACGATCGAGGGCCAGCCGCGCTTCGACGAGTCCGACCGCACGATGGCGATGGAGCTCGCGCGCCGGATCTCGCTCGCGCTCGACAACGCCCGACTCTTTGCCGAGACGCAGGAGCGCGCGCATTCGGCCCAGGCGCTCGAGTACGTCGACGACGGCGTCATTCTCGTGGACGAAGCGGGCATCGTCCGCCTCTGGAACCCGACCGCCGCGATCAGCCTGCGCATGCCTGCCGTCGAAGCCGTCGGTCGCCCGATCGCCGAGCTCTTGGCCGACTGGCAGTCGCTCCAGTCCCGGATTCCGGTCGCGTCCGAGCCGCAGGCGGGCGGCGCCTCTCGCGCCCAGACGCTGCCCGTGGAGGTCGAAGGGGAGGAGCGCTGGCTGTCGATTTCGGCCGTCCGGTTCCCCGGCGGCACGGTGTACGCGTTCCGCGACGTCACCGATGAGCGGGCTGTGGAGCAAATGAAGACGGACTTCGTCTCCACCGTCTCGCACGAGCTCCGAACTCCCCTCGCCGCGATCTACGGGGCCGCGATGACCCTCCGGCGGCGCGACGTCGTCGTCGAGGAGCCGCAGCGCGAGAGGCTGCTCGAAGTCGTCTCCAGCGAGGCCGACCGCCTCGCGCGGATCGTGAACGACATCCTCTGGGCGAGCCGCCTCGAATCGGGACGCATGAGCATCGCGATCGAGCGTTGCGATGCGGAAGGGCTCGCGACCGAGGTGGTCGATGTCCTGCGCTCGCGGGCGCCCGAGGGGATCGAGATCGCCGTGACCAAGTCGCGTGGCCTTCCGCCTGTCGCGGCCGACCCGGACAAGTTGCGCCAGATCCTCACGAACCTGATCGACAACGCGATCAAGTACTCGCCGGAAGGCGGCCGCGTCGGCGTCGAGATCGGCCGCAGCGGAGGCCGCGTCCGTTTCTGCGTCAGCGACGAGGGGCTCGGCGTGCCGCCCGCCGAGCAGGATCGGATCTTCGAGAAGTTCTTCCGCCTCGACCCGAACCTCATGCGCGGCGTCGGCGGAACGGGCCTAGGGCTCTACATCACCCGCGAGCTCGTGACCCGCATGCACGGCCGCGTCTGGGTGGTCTCGGACGGCCGCAGCGGCTCGGCGTTCTTCCTCGAGCTGCCGATCGCCTGAAGAGCTAGTACGGACATGTCCCGGTGTCAGACACCGGGACATGCCGTGTCAGACCTAGCGCCTAGTAGCCGGGGCCGCCAGGGGGTCCTGCAGGGCCCTCCTCGTAATACGTCCGGCGGCGGCTGAAGTAGCCGGGGCCCGCCCACGAGGACCAGAAGATGAGCGACAGCAGGATTCCGACGATGCCGACGATCAACAGGATCCAGCCGATCGTGTGGATGTCGACGCCGGAAACGGTCGCATTCACAGCGAAGGCGAGCACAGCGCCTACCGCCGCCAATATCAGTCCTACTCCGAGTCCCATGAACTCCTCCTTTTTCTCTGGGGTCCGGGTAGAAACGACGAAGCGGCAGTTCAGGATTCGGGCAACTTTCCTTTCGTCTAGGCTCCTGAGCGGATGCGCAGGGGCTCCATCGTCGCGCTCTTGGGAATCGGAGTGATCGCGGGCGGTGCCGCCACCGCCGTCGCGCTCGTGCCGACCTGGCTCCCCAAGGACGCCTCACGCGAGGCGGGCCGGATCGACTTCGTCTTCTGGTTCGTGATCGCGATCTGCATCGGGATCTTCGCGATCGTCGTCGCGGTGATGATCTTCGCGATCCTGCGCTTCCGGGTACAGGAGGACGACCACGAGGACGGGCCGCCGGTGCACGGACATACGGGTCTCGAGATCACCTGGACGGCGATCCCGTTCGTCCTCGTCACCGCGATCGCGATCGTGAGCGCGATCGTGCTTTCGCGGAACGACGCCGAAGCGGGGAACACCCTTCACATCAACGTGACCGCCCAGCAGTACGCGTGGACATTCGCCTACCCGGACGCGAACAACGCGACGAGCCCGGTGCTGCGCCTCCCGGAGGGACGTTCGATCGAGCTCGACATGCGCTCGCTCGACGTGATCCACGCATTCTTCGTGCCTGAGTTCCGGACGAACGAGGACCTCGTTCCGGGGCTCGTCACGAACGTGCACATCACACCGACCCGCACCGGCACGTTCCCGCTCATCTGCAACGAGCTGTGCGGGCTCGGGCACTCGCTGATGCGCACCCAGGCGATCGTGATGAAACCCACGGCGTTCGACGCGTGGCTGAAACAGCAACAGAAGAGCACGAAGGGGTGAACCGAACGTGACGACGACCGAGACCGCCCACGACGTCCAGCACGCACCGGCCTCGACCAGAGGCCCTGTGCGGCGGCTGATCCTGGGCGCAGGGCTCCTGCGCGGGGCGTGGATGTTCCTCGCCTTCGGCGGGTTCGGCTTCGGGCTCGTCGTGCTCATCCGCTGGCTGGCGCACTGGCACCCGATCATCGAGACCCAGTCGCTCGTCCTCGTCGCGGGGCTCGTCACGGCGCCGCTCGGCTTCCTCGCCGGGATCGGCGCCTTCGACTACTGGGCGCGTTACTGCATCGGCTCCCCGACCCGCGAGGAAGACCACTCTGGGCACGGCGCGCGGAGCTGGCGGGACTACTTCCGGGTCAACACCGACCACAAGGTGATCGGTGTCCAGTACCTCGTCACGACGGTCTTCTTCTTCCTCGCCGGCGGCCTGCTCGCGCTGCTCGTCCGCGCGGAGCTCGCCAGGCCCGGCACGCAGTACTTCGACCCGCAGACCTACAACGGGCTGTTCTCCGTCCACGCGTCGCTGATGATCTTCCTCTTCGTGATTCCGGCCTTCGCCGGGCTCGCGAACTTCGTCGTGCCGCTGATGCTCGGCGCGGCCGACATGGCCTTCCCGCGCCTGAACGCGCTCTCGTTCTGGCTGCTCCCGGTCGCCGGCATCATGATGCTGAGCTCGTTCATCGTCGGCGCCTTCGCCGGCGGCTGGACGGGCTACGCGCCGCTCAACTCCGATCACCAGCCGCTCGGCGCGATCTTCTTCAACCAGGGCGTCCAGTGGGCCGGCGCGTCCTCGATCATGACCGCCCTCAACTTCCTCGTCACCATCATCACGATGCGGGCGCCGGGGATGACCTTCTGGCGGCTACCGCTGCTCGTGTGGGCGAACTTCACGACCTCGCTGCTCGTCGTGATCGCGACGCCGTTCATCGCGGGGTCGCAGTTCTTCGTCATGTTCGACCGCGTGATGCACACCCACTTCTTCGATGTGGGCGCGGGCGGCTATCCGCTCGGCTACCAGCACATCTTCTGGTTCTACTCGCACCCCGCGGTGTACATCATGATGCTGCCCGGGTTCGGCATCGCCTCGGAGGTGATCTCCGTGTTCAGCCGGAAGCCGATCTTCGGCTACCGGTTGATGGCGCTCTCGCTGATGGCGATCGTCGTGCTCGGCTTCTCGGTCTGGGCGCACCACATGTTCACGAGCGGCATGTCGTCGTGGCTGCGCGTGCCGATGATGATCACCACGCTCCTGATCGCCGTGCCGACCGGGATCAAGATCTTCAGCTGGCTCGCCACGATCTGGGAGGGGAAGCTCCACTTACGCACGCCGATGCTGTTCGCGCTCGGCTTCCTCTCGATGTTCGTGATCGGCGGCCTCTCGGGTGTCATGCTCGGCGCCGTCCCGATCGACATCCACGTCACAGACACGTACTTCATCGTCGCCCACATCCACTACGTGCTGTTCGGCGGCTCCGTGTTCACGATCTTCGCCGGGATCTACTACTGGTTCCCGAAGATGACCGGCCGGATGTACAACGAGAAGCTCGGCAAGCTCCACTTCTGGCTGACCTTCGTCGGCTTCAACCTCACCTTCTTCCCGATGCACATCCTCGGGACGGAGGGAATGATCCGGCGTGTCGCCGACTATCCGCCGCGCTTCGAAAATCTGAACATGTTCATCTCGCTCGCGTCGTTCGGGCTCGGCGCCTCGGTGATCGTCTTCCTCTACAACATGATCACGAGCTGGCGCTTCGGCGAGATCGCGCCGGCGAACCCGTGGCGCGCGATGACGCTCGAGTGGCAGGTCACGTCGCCGCCGCCGACGTTCAACTTCGACGAGATCCCGCAGGTCGTCGGCTCGCCGTACGAGTACGGGGTCCCGGGCGCGCAGCACGCGGTTCTTGCGCCGTCCAAAGCGCGTGAGATGGAGGAGGTGTCGGTATGACGCACGTCCTCGTGGTGGCGAACGAGACCGTCGACGCGAAGACGCTGCGCGACGCGCTTGCGGCTCGAGGCGACGACCTCCTCGTCACCGTCGTCTCTCCGGTGAGCCAGCCGCAGCGCGGCTATGTCGTCTACAGCGACACACGCAGCGCGTCTGCCCGCCGCCGGCTCGAGCGGGCGCTCGAGCACCTGCGTGAAGCCGGGGTTCCCGCCGACGGCTACGTCGTCGAGGCCGATCCAGGCGCGGCGGTGCGCGACGCGCTCGCGCAGCTCGAGCCTCCGGTCGACGAGATCCTCGTCTCGACGCATCCCGAGGAGAAGTCGGGCTGGCTGCGGCGCAACGTCGTCGACAGGATTCGCTCGGCGGCCGGGCCCGTGCCGGTGGAGCATCTGGTCTCGAGCGATGGCGCGGCGGAGGAGAAGAACGTGCTCGTGATCGCGAACGAGACGGTGGTCGGAGAGCCGCTCCTCGCGAAGATCCGCGAGCGAAATGCCGCCGGCCCGTCGGCCTTCCTGATCATCTCGCCGCAGAGCGACCCGACAGCCGGCGACCATCCCGAGGCCGACCGGCGGCTGAAGCGCGCGCTCTCGCAGCTGAGGCACGAAGGGATCGAGGTCCACGGCCAGGTCGCCCACCCGGATCCGTTCAGCGCGGCGATGGAGATCGTGCACGACGAGCGCGTCGACGAGATCGTCGTCTCGACTTTCGAGCCGCTCAGCTCCGGCTGGCTGCGCAAGGATCTCGTCGAGCGCCTCCGCAAGGAGACCGGCCTGCCGGTCGAGCACGTCACCGTCGCGAAGACCGAGACCGAGGTTCCCGCGTGAGCGCCGCCGCGCACGCGCACGGCGAGCACGAGCATCACGGGCCTCCCGTTCCGCACTACAGCTCGCGGATCAAGCCCGAGACGCTCGGGATGTACCTCTTCATCGCGTCGGAGATCATGCTCTTCGGCTCGTTCTTCACGGCCTACTTCTTCGTTCGGATCGTGAACGGGACGCCGTGGCCGACGCCGCCGTACCACCTCCCGGTCTTCGTGGCGACGGTCAACACGTTCATCCTCATGACCTCGAGCGCGACGATGCACTGGGCGACCGTGTCGATCAAGCGCGGCAACGTCTGGGGGATGCGTGCGGGGATGCTGCTCACGTTCCTCATGGGCCTCGCCTTCCTGACGTCACAGCTCTTCGAGTACATGCGGGC
>DASSLB010000081.1:0-4782 GCA_035689945.1 Gaiellaceae bacterium
GGCCCAGGAGCGCCTTCCACTCAGCGGGGTGCGGGAATGGTTGGACGACGCGCTCGAACAGGACTGGTCCTCGCCGCACTCGGGCTGACGGCGGCGGGCTGCGGGCTCGGCGGCACGAAGACCGTGACCGTCGTCGAGACGAAGACCACCACCACGACCCGGACGGTGACGACGAACGGTTCCGGCGCGTCTGCGAAGCCGTGCACCGGCGCCCAGCTCGCCGGCAGCTTCTCCCTCGTGCCCGGAAGCGCCGGCGCAGGTCAGATCGTGTACGCGCTGACGCTGAAGAACACGTCTTCGAGCCCGTGCGCCCTGCGCGGTATCCCCCATGCAACCCTGCTGGGCGCGACCGGCGCAGCCCTTCCCACGCATGTCAGGGCAGGGGGAGCCGGAGGCACGAGACGCGTCGTGCTGCAACCCGGCGCTTCAGCCGTTGCGCAGGCCCGGTTCTCCGCCACGGTCCCCGGGCAGGGAGACTCGCAGTCAGGCACCTGCCAGCCCGAGGCGCGCACGCTTCAGGTGACCCCCGTCGGGGGCGGCGTGACGGACGCAGCGATCAAGCCGGCGACGAGCGTCTGCGAGCAGGGCACTCTGAACTTCGAGTCGTTCGACTACGCCGGCTAGCTCGGTCGCTCCATCAGGCGCTCGCCCGGAGGGCCGAACCCGAGCTTCGCGTAGAGCCCGTGCATGTCGCGCGTGTGCAGCAGCCACGTGTTCCCGGCGAGCGGTCCGTTGTCCACCATCTCGCGCACGAGCTCCAGCCCCAGACCGTGCCCGCGGTGCTCGGCGAGCACGTACACGTCTGCGAGGTACGCGACGTTCGCACCCTCGTCGGTCACGGCGCGGGAGAAGCCGACCTGAGCGCCGTCCTTGTACAGCCCGACGACGCGGTCCGCTTTCCGCACAGCGCGCTCGACTCTTTCGCGCGGACGACCCTCCCCCCAGTACGACTCGCCCGCGATGTACGCATGGACGGCGTCGATGTCGATCCGGGCCGGATCGTCGTCGAGCTCGTAGCCGTCCGCGAGCTCCCGTTTCACGCGCTCAGCGTCCGGAGGCGAAAGCCGCCGTGGTACTCGTAGGACGCGGTGACGACGTGCAGGGCGTCGCGCAGCGCACGCTCAGAGAGCCTGAGCTGATTCGCATCGGCGAGCGGCTGCGCGAGAAGCGCCTCGATTCCGGCGATCCCGTCCTCGGCCACTGCAAGCGCCTCGGTAGAATGCGCGCATGGCGCGCACACGGCGCCACCTGCGCGCGTGGAATAGCCGACGAGCGGCTCGTCTTCGGCACCGCATTCGGCGCACGCCGTGACGTGCGGCAGGTAGCCCGCCAACCAGAGCAGCTTGAGCTGGAACGCGAGTCCGAGTGGGTCGAGGGCCGGTCGGTCAGCGTTGTGCGGCGTGTCGTCGAGAAGGTCGAGGAAGCGCGTCAACGCGGTGAACGCCCGCTCGTTCGCCTCCTCTTCGCTGAAGAGCCGCAGCATCGCCTCCGCGCCGATCATCCCGACCGAGAAGCGGTAGTAGTCCTCCCGTGCCTCACGGTGTGACCGGACGAGCTGCGCCGCGGTGACCGTCTCGAGCTCGCCGCGCCCGCGGTGGAGGACGAGATCGACGTGCGAGAGCGGCTCGAGCCTTGCGCCGAAGCGCGACATCGTCTTCCGCACGCCCTTCGCCACAGCGCCCACCCGGCCGTGCGCCTCCGTGTAGAGGTGGAGCACGCGATCGGCCTCTCCGAGCCGGATCGACCGGAGCACGACGGCTTCCGTGCTGTACGCCCGTCCAGCCATGCCACTTCAGTCTAGGGGCGGCGTCGGGCAGAAACGGCCTCGCGACTTTCCCCGTTGTAAGTGGTATGCGGAGGATCCGGATCTACACGACGCGCTGGTGCGGCTTCTGCGTCCGAGCGAAGACGCTGCTCGACTCCCGCGGGTTGCCGTACGACGAGATCTCGCTCGACGACGATCCCGCGTTCCGGCAGACGGTGCACGATGCCACGGGCGGCTGGACGGTGCCTCAGATCCTCGTCGACGACGAACCGATCGGTGGCTACACGGAGCTGTGGCGACTCGACCGAGAGGGCCGCCTCGACGACCTCCTGGCGGCCTGACCGTCTTCCGCGGGCTGGCATGTCGGGCAGAACCACGTCGTCCGTCCCGCGACCTGCGTGCGGGCGATCGACGTTCCGCAGCGGTCGCAGGGTTCGTCGCGGCGGCCGTAGACGCGAAACTCGTCCTGCATCGAACCGCCGCTGCCGTCGGGTAGCCGGTAGTCGCGGAGGGTCGATCCTTGCCGCGCGAGACCGTGCTCGAGGGCCACGCGGATGCCGCGGTGCAGGCGCCGTAGCTCGGTGCGGTCCAGGCTGGACGCAATGCGGAGCGGATTGAGCCGCGCGCGCCAGAGCGCCTCGTCGACGTAGATGTTCCCCATACCCGCGAGCGTCCGCTGGTCGAGCAGTGCCGCCTTGAGCGAGGTGCGGCGTCCCGCCAGGCGCTCGCCGAGCCGGGCCGCGGTGAACAGCGCTTCGAGTGGCTCGTCTCCGACGCGGGCGCCGAGGTACGGCTCCGCTTCCTGCGGCTCGAGGAGCAGCCAGGTGCCGAAGCGGCGGACGTCTCGGTACGCGACATCCGATCCGTCGTCTAACGTGACAACGGCACGGCGGTGCGGCAGGTCCTGGAACGACCCGCGTGCGCCGTGCAGCAAGCTCCCCGTCATCCGGAGGTGGATCAGGAGAACCCGACCGCTTTCGAACCGAACAACGAGATATTTGCCGCGCCGCTCGACCGCAGCGACGCGTTCCCCTCGAAGCTCGGCCGCCACCGCGTCCGGGTCGTAAGGACGGACGAGGCGCGCGTCGTCGATGGCGACGCGATCGAAGCGGCGGCCGACGAGCGCGGGCGCGAGCTGTCGACGAACGCTCTCGACCTCCGGTAGCTCGGGCACTCGGTCAGCGTAGTGCTACGGCGATACGACGGGCTGCCCCGGAATGCCGCGCGAGGGCGCCTTGCCGCCGAGGAACGCGTTCGCAGTCGCGCCGACGTCCGCGAACTCTCCGGCGTGGATCTGGCCGGCCGCGTTACGTCCCTCGACGTAGGCGAGGAAGAGCCCGTACTCGCGGGAGTGATCCGTAGACGGAGTCGTCGGGTCGCAGCCGTGGTCCGACGTGACGATGAGGAGATCTCCAGGCCGCAGCGCGTCGAGCAGATCGGGTAGCCGGTGGTCGAAGTCCTGCAGGCAGCGATGAAAATTGACGGGATCGTTTCGGTGGCCCCAGAGCATGTCCGTCTCCACGAGGTTGACGAAGATGAACCCGTCGTCAAGCTCGCGGAGCAGCTTCTCGGTCACCTGGATGCCCTCGATGTTCGACTTCGTCGGCTGTGACTCGTCGATGTCCTGCCCGGCGAAGATGTCGCCGATCTTGCCCACGCCGTAGACCTTCTGACCCGCGTCCCGCATGAGGGACAGGTAGTTGGGTCGGCGTGGTACGAGCGAGAAGTCGTGTCGGTTCGGTGTGCGGACGTAGTTTCCGGGCTCACCGGTGAACGGCCGCGCGATGATCCGCCCCACGGCGTGCTTGCCGGTCAGGATCTCGCGTGCGGCCCGGCAGGCCGCGTACAGCTCCTCCAGCGGGACGGTTTCTTCGTGGGCGGCGATCTGGAAGACGGAATCCGCGGACGTGTAGACGATCCACTTCCCGGTCCGCTGGTGCTCCTCCCCTAGCTCCTGGATGATCTCCGTGCCCGACGCGGCCTTGTTTCCGAGCACGCCTCGACCCGTCGCATGCATGAACGGGTCGATCACGTCGTGCGGAAAGCCGTGCGGGTAGGTGGGGAACGCCTGAGCGGTGACGATTCCCATGTGCTCCCAATGGCCGGTGGTCGTGTCCTTGCCCTTCGAGCGTTCCAGCAAGCGGCCGGCGACCGCAGGTGCCCCCGGCTGCGGCGGGCATCCCTCGAGTGGCTCGACGTTGCCGAGACCGAGTGCTTCGAGACTCGGTAGATCCAGCCCGCCGACCGCGCGCGCGACGTTGCCGAGCGTGTCGGATCCTTCGTCGCCGTACTGCGCGGCGTCCGGCAACTCGCCGGCTCCGACAGCATCGAGCACGATGACGCACGCCCTGGGCACCGGGCTATTCTAGGGAGCCTGTGTCGAACGCTCTCGGCCTTCTCGCTTTCGTCGGCTACGTCGCCGCAATCGTCGGTGTTGCGGCCGGCGTGACCTGGCTCGTCGTCCGGCTGACGCCCAGCCGCAGGCCCGATAGCTCGACGCGCAGCTAGACCGCAGCGAGCGGCAGAACGTCCGCGAGCGGCGTGTAGTCGAGGCCATGCGCCTCGGCGACCGCTTCGTACGTGATCCTGCCGTCGAGGACATTGACGCCGCGACCAAGGGATGGATCGCGCGCAACCGCCTCCCCGAGCCCGTGGTCGGCGATCGCCTCGACATAGGGCAGCGTCGCGTTCGTCAGGGCCTTGGTCGACGTGACGGGCACGCCGCCGGGCATGTTGGCGACGCAGTAGTGGACGATCCCGTCGACCTCGTAGACGGGATCCGAGTGCGTCGTGGGATGCGCAGTCTCGATGCAGCCGCCCTGATCGATGGCGACATCGACGATGACCGCACCGGGCTGCATCTCGGAGAGCATCTCCCGGCTGATGAGCTTCGGAGCGCGCGCGCCTGGGATGAGAACCGCACCGATGACCACGTCGGCATGCGCGATGGTCTGCTCTACCTCGAGGCTCGAGGACATGAGCAGGCTGACGCGGCCGGACAGGATCTCGTCGAGATG
>DASSLB010000082.1:0-3797 GCA_035689945.1 Gaiellaceae bacterium
CGCGCTCGAGGCGCGGAGCCAGCTCGCCAGCGCCGTGGCGTATCTCGAGCTCCACATCGAGCAGGGCCCGGTGCTCGAGTCGCTCGACCTCCCGCTCGGCGTCGTTCTCGGCACCTTCGGAGTCGAGCGGCACCAGATCACTTTCCGCGGGCAGGCGGCGCACGCTGGGTCGACGCCGATGGATCAGCGGCGCGACGCGCTCGCCGGCGCCGCGAAGCTCGAGCTCGAAATCCGGGAGATCGCGAAGCGGATCGGCAACGGCGCCGTCTGCACGATGGGCGGAGTCGTGACGAAGCCGGGGATCGTCACATCGGTGGTCGAGACCGCCGAGTGCCTGCTCGACCAGCGACACCTCGACGCGACGCAACTCGCAGAGATGCTGAGCAACGCGGAGGCCGCGTCACGGCGGATCGCCGGCGAGGAGAGCATCGAGGTCGAGTGGGAGAAGATCTGGTCGATCGAGCCGATCCCGTTCGACGAGCGGTTGATCGGGCTTGCCGACGAGTCCGTGCGCGAGGTCGCAGGCACGTCGCACCGGCTGCCGTCCGGCCCGCTGCACGACGCCGCCGAGGTCGCGCGCGCGGGAATCCCGACCGTGATGATGTTCGTTCAGTCCCTGCGTGGGCTTTCCCACACGAAGCTCGAGGACACATCTGAGGAGCACCTCGAGCTCTCGGTGCAAGCCCTCGACAGGTTGACGACGAAGGCATTGGAGGCATTCGCATGACCGACTACCCGTTCGGCGAGGAGCACGTCCGGCTCTACCGCGAGACCGACGGCGCGACGGGGCACGAATGGCGGGAGGGCTCGACAATCCTGCTCCTGACGACGAAGGGTCGGAAGACCGGTCTCGATCGCACGGTGCCGCTCATTTACGACTTGGACGGAGCAAATCCGGTCATCGTCGCCTCGAAGGGCGGAGCACCCGATCATCCCGGCTGGTTCAAGAACCTCGTGCAAACGCCGGAGGCGGACGTTCAGATCCTCGAGAGCCATGTCCCGGTTCGCGCTCGCGAAGCCGAGGGCGAGGAGCGCGAACAGCTCTGGGAGCTGATGAATCGCATGTGGCCGCACTACGAGGAGTACCAGGCGAAGACGGACCGGCGCATCCCGGTCGTCGTCCTTGAGCGAGAGTGACGCCGGCACAGCTGCGCCGCGTCTGCCTCGCGCTCTCCGGCGCCGAGGAGACGTTCCCGTTCGGTCCGGAGACCTCCGTCTTCAAGGTGGGCGGAAAGATGTTCGCGCTCACCGCGCTGAAGCGGACGCCACTCAAAGTGAGTGTCAAGTGCGAGCCCGAGCTCGGCGAGCAGCTGCGCGGGACGTACGCCGAGATCGAGCCGGGCTACCACCTGAACAAGCGCCACTGGCTGACGGTCACCTGCGGCGGCGAGGCGACGGACGAGCTCGTGCGTGAACTGATCGCCGGCAGCTACGACCTGGTAGCGGGCGCCGCGCGGCGATAGGCTCACGCCGTGGACTTCGGCGTCACAGTTCTCCCGGACCCGCCGTTCTCGCGCTGGCTCGAGCTGATCCAGCTCGCCGAGCGCCACGGCTTCGGCTACGGGTGGACGTACGACTCCCACGTCCTCTGGCAGGAGTCGGTTCCGATGCTCGCCGTGGCCGCCCGCGAGACATCGAAGATCAGGCTCGGGCACTTCGTCACGAACCCGGGCACGCGAGACCCGACCGTGCTCGCCAGCGCGTACGCAACGTTGCACGACCTCTCGAATGGGCGGATGGCGATGGGCATCGGCCGCGGTGACTCGGCCGTCCGCTACATCGGTCGCCAGCCGATGAAGGTCGCGGAGTTCGAACGGTCGTGCGCGATGGTGCGCGACTTCATGAACGGCGGGGAGGTGGAGTGGAACGACAAGCAACTCCAGCTCAAGTGGGTGCGGCCGGAGCTCCCGCCGATCCCGATGTGGATCGCCGGCTACGGTCCGAAGGCGCTCGCGGTCGCGGGCCGGGTCGCCGACGGCGTGATCATCCAGCTCGCCGACCCCGAGATCATCCAGTGGATCATGGACACCGCGCGCAGCGCCGCCGACGAGGCGGGCCGCGACCCGTCGCAACTCAAGTGCATCGTCGGCGCGCCGGCGCACATCTCCGACGATCTCGCCGACGCGCGCGAGCAGGTGCGCTGGTTCCCGGCGATGGTCTCGAACCACGTCATGGACCTGATCGAGCGCTACGGCGCCGACGGCAGCTCCGTCCCGACAGCGCTCACGGGTTACGTCCAGGCGCGGAAGTTCTACGACTACAACGAGCACTCGCGCGTCGGCGCGAAGCACGGGGAGTTCGTGACCGACGAGATCTGCGACCGCTTCTGCGTGCTCGGGACGACGGAGCAGGCGAAGGCGAAGCTGCGGGAGCTCGAGTCGGTCGGCGTCGACCAGTTCAACATCTACCTCATGACCCACGGGCAGGAGGAGACGTTGCAGGCGTTCGGCGACGACATCATTCCCGAGCTCTCCGAAGTCCCGGCCTAGCCCTCCCCGAACACCTGGATACCATGCGGCCCGGCGGCGCCTTGGCCGAGTGGTTAGGCATGGGTCTGCAAAACCCAGTACACCGGTTCGACTCCGGTAGGCGCCTCTTCCGTATGTAGAGCCAAAAGCGGGGCATTTGAAGGTGTGCCTGAGGCGGCGGACAGACAGCAGCGCACTGCGCCTCACGCGATGCCACCGCAGGCGAAGGGCCTCCTGACGGAGGCCCTTGTCGTTCATGCAGCTGTGCTGCCTGATGGCCTTCAGTGGTCGGCGAGAATCCCCTGGAGCCAGTCGTGTACCGCCGGCGTGTCAAGCCGCTGGCTGTTGTCCCAGGCCCCGGTCGTGCATATTGGGTTGCCCGAGGACGTGAGCGCGACCTCGAGATTCGGCTGGTCGCCGCCGTAGAAGTGCGGCCCGCCCGAATCGGCGTAGCAGGTTCCTGGGCCGAATTGCGCGAGGTCGTTCGGCGTCAAAGCCCTGAACCTTTGCGTCGAGTATTCGCGCTCTTGGTTCCAGGTGAAGTTCGCCTGCGGACTCGCGATTGGGTGGTCGAGGCTGTTCAGCCCGTAGCCGACGATGTCGAACTCATGGCCGGCCAGCCCGTTCTTGGCAGCCTGCTCGTCCAGGAACCCAACGTCTGGCAACTCCGCCGGCGTGACGCCATAGACGGGATCCTTCAGGTAGAACACGCCGACGTCGTTGAGGACGCGGACGTAGCCAAAGTCGGGATCTGTCTCCCAGCCGGTGACATCGATCCGGTTCGCGGCGATGATCGTGTTCTCCGGTGACACCGAGAGATGGGCGTCGAAACTGACGTGGATGTGCGCGATATTGGCCGGTATGAACGTAGCTGTGCAGTGACCAGCCGTCAGGAACACGGTCGGGGAGATCAGCGTCCCCGAGCAGAACCCGGAATTCCACGGGACGGTGTCGTTGTACACGATCCCCACGTTCGGGTGAATGATCCCGTCGACAGTGCCGTCGTCGGGCGTGCCGTTGATGATCGCGCCTGCCTGCGGTAAGCCGACCGCGAGGCCAAGAACGACGAACGCAACGGCGAGTGGAGCAAGACGCACGAAACGTCTCATGAGAACTCCTCCCTTCAGCCCCCAAAGGCAAGGGGAAAACACCCCTAAGGGGAATGGCACCCGGTCTAGCAGGCTTCGGAGCCGAGAACATCCGCGACTTCCCGGATCTCGCGTCGCGCTGGAGAGGTAGGCGGCTGACCATTCCAAGCCGACCGCCAGCACCGGCAATCACTCTCTCGCGGGAGTCTGTCGCTGACAGGTGTCAGGGGGAGGCTCGTTA
>DASSLB010000083.1:0-3448 GCA_035689945.1 Gaiellaceae bacterium
GGTGATCGCGCTCGCGGTCGGCGAGGCTCTCGGCGCGTCCGTGGCACAGGTGATGCCCGCCGCGCTCGCGATCGAGCTCGTCCACACGTTCTCCCTCGTCCACGACGACCTGCCGGCGATGGACGACGACGCGGAGCGCCGAGGCCAGCCGTCGACGTGGAAGAAGTTCGGGGAGGGTGTCGGCGTGCTCGCAGGTGACGCGCTGCTCGCGGAGGCCGTGCGGCTCGCGGCTCGCTACGAGTCGTCGGCGGTTGCGCGCGAGCTCGCCGAGGCAACGCTCGGGATGATCGGCGGCCAGTACCTCGACACGATGGTCGAGGGCTACGACCTCGCCGCGGTGCACCGGCTGAAGACGGGACGGCTCTTCTACGCATCCGTCACCCTGGCGCTCTGGGCGGCCGAGCTGCTGGAGGCCGAGCAGGCTCCTTGGCGCGCGTTCGCGGAGGAGCTCGGTCTCCTCTTCCAGATCGTCGACGACATCCTGGATGAGGACGGCTACGTCCGCGAGCACGGAACCGAAGGCGCCCGGCGCTACGCCGACGAGGCGGCGGAGCGAGCACGGGCGCGACTCGGCGAGATCGACGCGGACACGACCGTCCTCCGCGAGATCGTCGACGGGCTCGCCGTGCGCACGGCCTGACATGCGAAGGTCACACTTCGCATTCGCGGTTTCCTTGGCCTCGCTGATGCTCGTGCTGCCGCAGGCGGCAAGTGCCAAGGAAGGATCGAACGCGTTCCGCGTCGTCACCCCCGCGGGCAAGGTCGGGTGGGTGCGAGGACACGCGGCAGAGGCTTGGTGGCACGACTACGACACGCCGGGAAAGCGGGGATGCAGGTGCATTTCGGGCGGCGCCGCTGTCCGCTACTCGCGGGGGCTCTTCAGACGGTTCTCCTCACCCACGGCTGAGTGGCCTGCCGGGTTCACACCCTGGCTGCTTCCAGCGAGGACCCACTGGGGTGCAATGCTCTACTACCCGCCAAGCGCACCGGCACCCGGAGTCGTCATGACACCAGCCGCCCGAGGCCCGCGCGGCTGGCAGTTCCACTGGGAGATCGCGAGCCCGAGAATGCAGAACATCCTGCAGCTCGCCGTCGAAAGAGGAACGATCACGACATACAGGACATCCTCGGCCCTCCCTCTCCGATGGGCAATCGGCGGCGGAACTGGAGCAGTTCTGATCGCAGCGTTCATCCTTGGCGCACGGCGTCATCCGCGCGTGTTCGGCGCTTGAAAAAGCGCCTCGACGTGCTCCTTGTCGAGCGCGGGCTAGCGGAGTCGCGGGCGCAGGCCCAGGCCCTCGTCCTCGCCGGGCTCGTGCGCGGTTACGACAAGCCGGGCCAGCAGGTTGCGGAGGACGCCGAGCTCGAGGTCGAGCGCCCGCCGCCGTACGTGTCGCGTGGCGGCGAGAAGCTCGCGCACGGACTCGACGGACTCGGGGTCGACCCGGAAGGTCTCGATTGCGTCGACGTCGGCGTCTCGACCGGCGGCTTCACCGACGTGCTCCTCCAGCGAGGCGCCGCACGGGTCATCGCGCTCGACGTCGGCTACGGCCAGCTCCACCCGCGCCTCCGCGCCGACGAGCGCGTAACGGTGCTCGAGCGGACGAACGCACGCACGCTCACGCACCTCCCGTTCGAGCCGCAGCTCGCGGTCTGCGACGTCTCCTTCATTTCCGTGCGCCTCGCACTCCCGCCCGTCCTTCGGCTCTGCGCGCCGGGCTGGCAGGCGGTCGTCCTCGTGAAGCCGCAGTTCGAGGCGGGGCGCGCCGACGTGGGGAAGGGAGGCGTCGTGCGCGATTCCGAGGTGCGGCGGAGGGTCGTCCGCGAGGTGGCCGAGGCGGCGCTTTCGTGGCAGGCGAGCGTGCGCGGCGTCGTAGACTCGGGGCTCCCGGGGCCGAAGGGCAACCGGGAGATCTTCCTGCACCTCGCGCACTCTGACCAGCCGACGCTTCCCGATGACCTCGACGAACGAATCGAGCACGCTCTCGCCGGTTGAGACCGCGGCGGTCGTCGCGCACGGCCGCATCGACGTCGAGGACGCCCTGGATCGCGTCCGGGCAGTGGCCGAGTGCGCGGGGGTGGAGCTCGTAGACGAACCGGAGGCCGCGCAGCTCACGGTCGCCGTCGGCGGGGACGGGACGATCCTGCGCACGCTCGCGCGCCTCCTGGGAACCGGCGTGCCGGTGATCGGCATCAACTTCGGTCGCGTCGGCTTCCTCGCGTCGATCACACCTGCGCGACTCGAGGACGACCTGACGCGAGTCTTCGCGGGCGAGTACCGGACGATCGAGCAGCCGACGTTGGACGCGCAGCTCGACGGCGAGGCGTTCGTAGCCGTCAACGACGTCGTCGCGACGAGCTCGACGCTGGGCCGGATGATCGAGCTCGGCTGGGCGATCGCCGGCGAAGACCTGGGCGTCGTGTCGTGCGACGGCATGATCTGCTCCACTCCCTCCGGCTCGACCGCCTACAACCTCTCGAACGGCGGTCCTGTCCTTGTACGTGGGCTCGACGCGATGGCTATCACCTTCATTGCACCGCACTCGCTCGACGCACGGCCGCTCGTCGTGCCGCGTGGCGCCGAGCTGATGGTGAGGAACGCGACCGCGGACGTGGTGGCCGCTGTCCTCGTCGACGGCCAGCGCACCGGCGACCTCGCGCCCGAGCGAGCGCTGTCGATCCGGCTCGGCGAGCAACGAAGCTTGCTCGCGACGCTGCCGGAGACGACGTTCTTCCGGCGCTACCGCGAGACGTTCACGTCCTAGGGAACGGGCTGTTCATGATGGGGAAGAACTCGGGTGCAGGACCCGTTGTCGAGTAGCCCATCAAGCCGAGCTTGATACCGCGGATCCCCCCGCGTGGTACTCGGATCCGTGCGCGGTAGGGCGGCCCGAATTGTTGCGCGAAGGCAGTCGCAGCAGCCCCCTTGCCAATCAGCCTCACGAACATCGGGTTTGCGCGGAACGGGACGAGCTTGCCATTCGGACCTCGCACTTTCACCGTCCACTCGACCGTGACACGCGCCCCGGCCTTCGCGTGAAGCGGTAACGAGGTGAGCAGGCGGGCTCGTGCTCCTTCCTTGGCTGCCGTGGGGCCGGCTACAGACACGAGCAGAAGGACCGTGACGCAGACAACGCGCCTCATGTGCGGAGGATAGACCTGCTTAACATGAGCGTCCCTTCATGCGCCGAGTGTGACCCGAAGGGGACTCGACTGGTGCCCCGCACCGAACGCGTCCTAAAGAGCGAATGGGCGGCGTCGGGCAGCGGGTCTACGATCGGCTGCGTGCTCCGTCGGCTCCGCATCGAGAACCTCGTCCTCATCCGTGAGGCGGAGCTCGAGCTCGCGCCCGGGCTGAACGCGATCACCGGCGAGACGGGCGCCGGCAAGACGATCCTCGCCCAGGCCCTTGGGCTCCTGCTCGGCGCGAAGGGCGACGACTCGTACG
>DASSLB010000084.1:0-3121 GCA_035689945.1 Gaiellaceae bacterium
ACGCCGGTCGCGTTGCGGAGGTCGACGACGAGCGATGCCTCGTCCACGAGCTTGTCGTAGTCGAGCGACGAGTGGTCGGTGACGATGACGACGCAGTCATACGCCCCGGGCTCGTACTCGACCGAGGAGAGCTCGACGCCCTCCTCGTGGATCCCCGGCACGTGCGGGTCGTGGTAGGAGACGTCGGCGCCGGCGTTCTGCAGCAGCGAGATGAGCTTCAGCGCGGGCGACTCGCGCAGGTCGCCGATGTCCGGCTTGTAGGAGACGCCGAGGACAAGGATCTTCGAGCCCTTCATCGCGCGCTGTGCGTGATGGTTCAGCGCCTGCGAGACGAGCGAGCGGCAGAAGTACGGCATCTCCTCGTTGACCTTGCCGGCGAGCTCGATGAACTCCGTGTAGAAGCCGAACTCGCGCGCCTTCCACGTCAGGTAGAAGGGGTCGACCGGGATGCAGTGGCCGCCGAGGCCGGGCCCAGGGCTGAAGCGCATGTAGCCGAACGGCTTCGTCGCCGCGGCGTCGACGACCTCCCAGATGTCGATCCCCATCCGGTCGCAGAGGATCGCGAGCTCGTTGACGAGCGCGATGTTCACCGAGCGGAAGATGTTCTCGAGCAGCTTCGTGAGCTCGGCTGCCTCGGGGCTCGAGAGCTCGTGCACGGTGTCGATTGCCCTCCGGTAGAGCGCTGCGGCGCGGCGGCTGCACTCGGGCGTGATCCCGCCGAGCACCTTCGGCGTCGTCTTTGTCGTCCAGTCCTCGCGGCCCGGATCGACGCGCTCCGGCGACATCGCGAGGAAGAAGCCCTCGCCGGCACGCATTCCGCTTCCCGCCTCGAGGATCGGCTGCAGGACCTCGCGCGTCGTGCCCGGCCACGTCGTCGACTCGAGCACGACGACCTGGCCCTCGCGGAGGACCTCGCTCAGGCGGCGAGCAGCGCTTTGCACGACCGAGAGATCCGGCTCGCGCTGGCGCGAAAGCGGCGTGGGCAAGGCGATGAGAATCGCGTCGGCGTCGCGCACCTTCTCGTAGTCCGTCGTCGCCTGGATGAGCCCACGCTCGACGAGAGGCGCAAGCCGTTCGCTCGGGACATCGGCGATGTGCGACTCGCCGCTGTTCAGGGCGGCGACGACGTCCTCGACCACGTCGACGAGGAGGACACGGCAATCCGCCTCGGCGAATGTGGTGGCGAGCGGGACGCCGACGTAGCCGGCGCCGACTACGGCGACGTCGTAGTGGGGGCCCTCAGCCACGGTCGGCAAGGCTAGCTGCGACCCGTTCCGCAGCGTGACCGTCACCGTAGAGCGGCGGTGCGTCTGCCGGGAACTGCGCCTCCACGAGCGTGGCGGCGAGCCCGCGCGGGTCCGCCGGATCGACGAGCGTGTTCGCGCCGACGCGAACAGTGTCGACCCACTCCGTGCTCGGCCGGAGGGTGATGCACGGGATGCCGAGCCAGAACGCCTCCTTCTGCAGGCCTCCGGAGTCGGTGACGACGCGCGACGCGCCGGCGACGAGCGCGAGCATCTCGAGGTAGCCGAGAGGCGCGACCGGCTGGACGGTGGGCGCGAGGAGAATGCTGTGCTCGTCGAGGACGTGACGCGTCCGTGGGTGCACGGGAAAGACGAACGTCCAGCCGCTCGCGTTGACCTCGTCGACGATGCGCCGCAGCTGCTCGGGCTCGGTGTTCGCGGCGCGATGCAGCGTGAGCGCGGCGTACGGCTTCGCATACGGCGGTGGCGTGCGCAGCGCGATCGGCAGGAAAAGGTCGAGCGCGTCGCGCATCACGTCGCCGACGACGTCGATGCGGCCGGGGACGCCTTCCCGGCGTAGCGTCTGGAGCGAGCCTTCGTCGGGGCAGAGGAGGAGAGCGGCCATGGCGTCGACTGCGATCCGGTTGTGCTCCTCGGGCATCGAAAGGTCGCCGCTGCGTAGCCCGGCCTCGACGTGCGCGACCGGGACGCCGCCGTCCCCGGCCGCCTCCGCTCCCGCCAGGGTCGAGTTCGTGTCGCCGTAGACGAGCGTCCAGTCGGGCCGCTCCTGCGCGAGCACCTCCGCGATCGCGGGCCGCATCGTCTCCGCGTCGGCGGTGTGGAGGTCGAGCCGGTACCGCGGCTCAGGCAGCCTGAGCTCCTCGTAGAAGACGTCCGACAGCTCGTGGTCCCAGTGCTGCCCTGTGTGGAGGCCGACCTCCTCGACGCCGGCCTCGCGCAGCGCCGCGCTGACAGGGGCGGACTTGATGAACTGTGGCCGGTTGCCGACGACGGAGAGGACCTTCACCGGAGCGAGGCTACAATGGCCCGCCGTTCTGTTCGATTATTGGGGCCGTTAGCTCAGCTGGTAGAGCAGGGGACTCTTAATCCCAAGGTCGCAGGTTCGATCCCTGCACGGCCCACTCTCGAAGGCGCTGCCGGTTCAGTTCAATCGCACGGCCGATGACGATTTGCCTGCGCCGGCGGGAGGCGGCAGAGTGCGCGTGACAGCCGGCGCCGTGAGGGAGGGGTTCAGTGCCGTTCGACCTGGTCATCGAGATCAAGCACGAGCCTGGCGCTCTCGCGCGTGTCGCCGCCGCCGTCAGCGATGCCGGCGTCAACCTCGCGGCTGCGACGTGCCTGGGCGCCACCGACGATGTCGAACTGCACATCCTGGTGCCGCACCCCGAGGCTGTGAGGCACGCACTGGCGATCTCGCACCTCGCAGTCAGCCGAGAGCGCGAGGTGGTCGTCGTCGACGTGGAAGACCGGCCGGGAGTGCTAGCCGACCTGACTCGCAAGGTGGCCCAGGCCGGCATCGACCTCGACCTCGTCTACGTCGCGACGCGAAACCGCCTCGTCTTCGGGTCTGAAGACCTTGCCGGCCTGAGGAAAGTTCTCGGGGAGTACACCTGAGAGCCACCCGCAGCGGCCCTGGCCTTTCCGGCAGGGATCGTGCAGACTGCGACGAGCACAACAGAGCACGGCTGGGGGGCAGAGCGACGAGCAGCGGCACCGAACCGCTGGCGACAACGGCTGAGAGCGTCGACGACGCCGTCCGTCGGCTGGTCGTCGAGCGCTCCCACGACCTCGTCACGCTCTGCGATCCCTCCGGCGCGATCGTCTACGCCTCGCCGTCCTGGGCCGGCCTCGGCTGG
>DASSLB010000085.1:0-4527 GCA_035689945.1 Gaiellaceae bacterium
TCGGCGGAAGACCTCTTCCTGGGGGTAAAGGCCCTGTAAATCAGGTCAGCGTGTACTCGGGCCCCGAGCCGCCCTCGGGTGGCGTGAGCCGTCCGCCCTTCGCCGTGATCGCGCCGCACTGGACGCAATTCGACGGCGCGAGCTCGACCTTGACCGTGCCATCGCCTTCCTCGGGCCCCACCTCGTACACCTGCGCCGGGCACATGTGCGCCCAGAGCTGCGCCACGTCGCGCGGCACCCGCCGCTCGAGCCTGATGTGGTTCGGCTGGTCGTCGCGCGTCTTGTTTCCGGATGCGAATACCGACGAGAGCTTGTCGAACGTGAGCTGCCCGTCTGGTGCCGGGTAGCTCTTGTCGCGGTCGGTGACGAGAAGCGGCTGGTCGGCGTCCGGCTCGGCGCGCATCTTCCCCAGCTCGACGCGGCCCTTCGACATCGTCATCGCGCTCGCGAGCGCCCCGCCGACGAAGAAGCCGCGCCCGAAGACCTGGCGCATGTTCCGCACCTCGTACAGGTCCTGCCAGATGAAGCTGTCGCGCACTGCGTCGTCGTAGGACGAGAGCGCGCTCGCCGGCGTCGCGCCGCGCTGCAGCGCGCGGAAAGCGGCTTCGGCCGCCAGGCGTCCCGACTCGATCGCGTAGTGGACGCCCTTGAGGCGCGGGATGTTGACCATGCCGGCTCCGTCGCCGCAGAGGAGAAGGCCGGGCGCGTGAAGCCGGCTCGGCAGCGAGTGGAAGCCGCCGCTCGGGATCGTCTTCGCGCCCCACTCCACCCGCTCGCCGCCGGCGAGGATCTTCCGGATCTTCGGGTGCGTCTTCAGCTCCTGCAGCAAGTCGTGCACCGAGAGCGAGGCATCGCGGTAGTCGAGCCCCACGACGAGGCCGATCGTGACCATCTCCTTGCCCATGGGATAGATGAACGAGCCGCCGAACTCGCGATAGCGGCTACCCGCGCGAAGCGGCCAGCCCATCGTGTGGATGACCCGGTCGAGCGGGTTCGCGACCTTCCAGACCTCCTTCACCCCGAGCTCCCATACCTGCGGTTCCTCGCCGCGCAGACCGAAGCGGTCGAGGGCGACTCCGGTGAGGTGGCCCTGCGTTCCTTCCGCGAGCACCGTGACCCTTGCGGCGATGTCGGAACCGGCCTCGAAGTTGCTGAGCTCGCCACCCTCGCGGCCGCGCCCCTTGTCGCCGGTGCGCACGCCCATGACGCGGCCGTGGGAAACGAGCAGCTTCTGCGCCGAGGTCTCTGGGAGGATCATCGCGCCGCCCTCCTCGGCCCGCTCGCCGAGGAAGCGGCCGAGCTGGGAGAGCGAGAAGATCCAGTTGCCGTGATTTCGCATCGGAGGCGGCGGCGGGATCGGCAACGCCGCGCGGCGGGTGAGGACGTACACGGACTCTCCAGGAACGGGCCCGAACGACGGGAGATCCTCCATGCGGAAGCGATCCCCGAGGAGACGACGCAGCGCTCGCGGGTTCACCACTGCGCCCGAAAGGAGGTGCGAACCGGACTGCTTGCCCTTCTCGAGCACCGCCACCGGCACGTCGCCGAGCCGTTCCGCCACGTCGGGGTGTTCCTCGAGCAGCTGGCCGAGCCGGATCGCACAAGCGAGGCCCGCAGGGCCGGCGCCGACGATGAGCACGCCGACCTCGATCCGCTCGTCGGCCGGATCGCTCGGCTCCGTGACGTAGTCGCGCGAGGAGAAGGGCGGCGGGAAGTTCGAGGCGCGACTCATGCGTGACCCGCCCGGTGACGCTGGTGGATGCCTCGGTCGTCAGCACCAAGCGATGCAAGGACGCAGGGAGCCCCGATAGTGCCGACTATCGGGGCGACCGAGGACGCCGCAGCGCGCCGCGTGCTGGCGGGCGAGACGCCGCTGAGTGGTGCCGGGCGGGTCACGTCCGTCGCTGGCGGACGAGCTCGGTCAGCTTCGGCACGATTTCGTGCACGTCGCCGACGACGCCGAGGTCGCTGAACTCGAAGATGGGCGCGTTCGGATCCTTGTTGATCGCGACGATCGTGCCGGAGCTCTGCATCCCGACCTTGTGCTGGATCGCGCCGGAGATGCCGAGTGCGACGTAGAGCTTCGGCGAGACCGTCTTGCCGGTCTGTCCGATCTGGGCCGAATACGGGTACCAGCCGGCGTCGACGACCGCGCGGGTCGCGCCAACCGCGCCGCCGAGCGCCTTCGCAAGCTCCTCCGCGAGGGTGAAGTTCTCCGGGGCGCCAAGGCCGCGGCCCCCGGCGACGATCACGTCGGCGTCCTCGATCGACGGGCCGCTCGCCTCCTCCTCGTCCTGGCCGACGAGCTTCACGGCTGCCGAATGCTCCGCATAGGACGGCGAGACCTCGGCGACCTCGGGGTCGCCGCCGCCTGCGGGGGTCGCGTCGAACGAACCCGCACGGAAGAGCGCGAGCCGCGGCGTGCCGGTCCAGCCCACGTCGGCGTAGACGGAGTCCTGTAGGGCCGGCCGCTTGCCTATCAGCTCCCCGTCCTGGAGCTCGAGATCGGTGAGGTCCCAGTTGAGGCCCGCGTCGAGTCGGGCTGCGAGACCGGCCGCGACGTCAGCCGCGAGGACGGAGTTCGCGAAGAGCACCGTGTCGTAGCCACCTTCCTCGACCACGTGCGCGAGCACGTCGACGCGCGGCTGCGGCACGGGCTGCGCGACCTCCTCGTCCTCGCAGACCCAGACCTTCGCGGCGCCGTACTTCGCGGCCTCGGCGGCGAGCCCCTTCGACCCGGGGCCGGCGATGAGGGCTGCCGCGTCGCCCAGCGAAGCAGCCTTCGCGAGCACGCCGAGCGCGCCCTTTTGCAGCTCGTTCCCGTGGTGCTCGAGGAAGACGAGGGTTGGCATCAGACGAGCCTCTTCTCGCCGAGGAAGTCGACAATCGCCTGTGCCGCGTTGCCGTCGTCTTCGATCTTGCGCGCGTCGCCGCGTGCAGGCGGGTCGCCAAGTGCGAGCACGGTCGTTCTGGAGCCGGCCTCCCCCACGTCGCCGGCCTCGATTCCGAGCTCGCCGAGCGAGAGCACGTCCTGCGGCTTCTTCTTCGCGCCCATGATCCCCTTGAGCGACGGGTAGCGCGGCTCGTTGATCGCGTCGCTGACCGCGACGACCGCGGGCAGCGGCGCCTCGAGCGTGTCATAGCCGAACTCCGTCTGCCTCTTGACGCGAACAGAGCTGCCGTCGACTGCGAGCTCCATCGCTTGCGAGACGACTGGGTGGCCGAGGCGTTCCGCGACGGCGGCCCAGAGAACGGCGCCGTCGGCGTCGGACGCCTGCTGGCCGAACAGGACGAGGTCGGCCTCCTCCCGCTCGAGCGCGGCCGCAAGCAGCCGGCTCGTGGCGACGAGATCGGAGCCGGCGGCCGCATCGTCCGAGACGAGAACGGCGCGGTCTGCGCCCATCGCAAGCGCCTTGCGCAGCGAGTCGAGCGCCTTCTGCGGCCCGAGCGAGATCGCGACGACTTCGGTATCGGAGTCTCCCTTGAGCCGAAGCGCCTCCTCGATGGCGTTCGCGTCGAAATGGTTGAGCGCGCCCTCGCCGGAGCGATTGAGCCGCTTCGTCGCCGGATCGAGGTGAGACGGTCCCTCGGGTACGTGCTTGACGCAGACGGCGATCTTCATTCCGGCGGGACTCTAGTGGCGCCGCGCGGGGTGCTGACTCACATGCGGTGCTGGAGTGCGAGCACGTCCTTCACGAAGTTCTTGCTGACCCTGTAGACGCCGTGCTTCCGGACGGCGCGCTCCCCCTGGTACCACCCGGCGAGCGCGAGCCTCGTGTCGCCATGGAAGGTGCGCAGCAGGTGCGTGAGGTAGGCGACGCCGGCACGGACGTTGCCGCTTGCGTCGTGACGCAGACGGTGTCCGATCAGGACGGTCTCGGAATAGCGGAACGTGGTCGGAAGGAGCTGCATGATCCCCCGCGCCCCGACGGACGACACGAGCGCGTTGTTGTAGCCGGACTCCATCCAGGCGAGCGCGCGGACGAGATGGACGCTGACGCCGTAGTGCAGGGCCCAGTGGTCGAGAAGCGCGCGGACCGAGGCGACGCTCGAGGTGCGGTAGGCGACCCGCTTCACGGTGGTGACGTGCCGCACGACGGGGACGCGAAGCTTCGTTCCGATCAGCAGGTAGTGCGAGGGATCGAGTCGGTTGAGCTTCGCGAGCTTGGCGACGGTCGTGTGGTAGCGCCTCGCGAGCAGGGTGAGCGAATCCCCCGAGCGGACGACGTGAACGAGGAGGCGACGGTGATGCATGGCCCGGTGAGTGGGGGTGGTGGTGACCGCGATCGGCCGCGCGAGCGGCACGGGCTCCCGCCGGACGATGGACGCGAGCGTGTGCGGGCCGACGACGCCGTCGCGGCGGAGGCGCAGCCGATGCTGCAGGAGCCGAACGCCGCGCAGTGTCGGGCCGTCGAAATACGCGTTGACCGGGACGTTGATCCCCTGACGGAGCAGCATGAACTGGAGCACGGCGACGTCCCACCCGAATGCTCCGCGCCGGAGCGTCCGCGCGCCGAAGAGCGGTCG
>DASSLB010000086.1:0-5675 GCA_035689945.1 Gaiellaceae bacterium
GCGCATGTCTCGCCTTGCCGGCTCGCTCGTCGCGGCCGGGATCTCGAAGTCGTACGGAGCCGAGGTCGTCCTCGAGGACGTCAGCTTCGTCGTGCCGCCCCGCGCGCGAATCGGGCTCGTGGGCCCGAACGGGGCCGGCAAGTCGACCCTGCTTCGCCTTCTCGCCGCTCTCGAAGAGCCCGATGCGGGACGCATCCGGCGCACGCCGTCGTCGCTCGCGGTGGGATACCTCGCGCAGGAGCGGGAGGCAGCCGACGCCGCCTCGGGCGGCCAGAAGGCGCGCGCCGCGCTCTCCGGCGTGCTCCGCGGCGGCTTCGACGTCCTCCTTCTCGACGAGCCGACCAACGACCTCGACTTCGCCGGTCTCGCCTGGCTCGAGCGCGGTCTCGCGTCCCATCCCGGCTCGGTCGTCGTCGTGTCGCACGACCGCGCCTTCCTCGATCGCACCGTGACCCGTATCGTCGAGCTCGACGAGTGGACGCGCGGCGCGAAGGAGTACAGCGGCGGCTGGAGCGACTACGAGGCCGAGCGCGAACGCCGCCGCGAGCGCCATTACCAGAGGTGGGGCACGTCGGTCGCCGAGCGACGCCGGATCGAGGAGCAGCAACGCCGCATGGCCGAGTGGGAGCAGCGCGGCTACGGCCAGGGCCGCAAGAAGAAGAAGTCGAAGGACGTGAAGCGGACGTACGGCGCGAAGCTCGCGCGCGTCGAGAAGGTCGATAAGCCGTACGAGCCGTGGGAGCTCCGCCTTTCGCTCTCTCCCGCGGCTCGCAGCGGCGATGTGGTCGTGCGGCTCGAGGGCGCCGTCGTCGAGCGCGGTTCGTTCAGGCTCGGGCCGCTCGATCTCGAGGTCGGCTGGGGCGACCGGCTAGCCATCGCCGGGCTGAACGGGAGTGGCAAGACGACGCTGCTCGACGCGCTCCTCGGCCGGCTCCCGCTCGCTGCAGGCACTCGCTGGATCGGCCCCGGCGTCGTCCTCGGAGAGCTCGAGCAGGACCGCGCCGCGCTCAGCGGGCCGCAAGCGCTGCTCGAGGTCTTCCGCGACTTCGATCCAGAGACCACGCGCACGCTGCTGGCGAAGTTCGGGCTCGGCTCCGAGGACGTCCTGCGCGCCGCGTCGTCTCTCTCGCCGGGCGAGCGCACTCGCGCCGGCCTCGCGCTCCTGACCGCCCGCGGCGTCAACTGCCTCGTCCTCGACGAGCCGACGAACCATCTCGACGTCGAGGCGATCGAGGAGCTCGAGCGCGCGCTCGCCGCGTACGAGGGCACCGTTCTGCTCGTGACGCACGACCGCCGCTTTCTGGAGGCCTTCGCGCCCACCCGTACCATCGATCTGTGAGCGCGACCGCGTCGATCCTCACGATCGGGAACGAGCTCGTCTCGGGCGACGTACCGAACACCAATGCTTCGTGGCTGGCCCGCCGGCTCGCGCCGCTCGGCGTGGAGGTGCGCCTGACCGCGGCGCTGCCGGACGAGATCGACGTCGTCGCCGACTTCGTCCGCGCCGAGGCGCCGCGCGTCGACTTCCTCCTCGTCACCGGCGGCCTCGGCGGCACGCCCGACGACCTGACGCGCGAAGCGATCGCGGCTGCGTTCGGCGTCGAGCAGGAAGAGGTGCCGGAGGTCGCCGCCGACCTTCGTGCGCGGTTCACGCGCGATCCCGAGTACGCGGCGCGCTGGGCGATGCTGCCCCGCGGCAGCCGGCCGCTCGCGAACCCGATGGGCGGCGCTCCCGGGTTCACGCTCGAGAACGTGTTCGTGCTGCCGGGCCTCCCGTCGGAGATGGAGGCGATGTTCGCGTCGATCGAAGAGGACTTCCGGCGCGGCAGCCCGATCGAGACCTGGCGGCGCGTCTACCGCACCTACGAGAGCCGGATCTCCGCGTCGCTTGCCGCGACGGGAGAGCACTGGCCGGGCGTCCTCGTCGGCTCCTATCCGAGCTTCGGCGCGGGCGGTTTCACCGTCGAGGTCGTGCTCAAGTCGAGCGACGCGCAGGCACTCGCGGAAGCGTCCGCGTGGCTAGCCGCCGCGATCGAAGAGAGCGGCTGACGGCAGGTAGAACGCCGCGATCGCGAGTGTCAAGATCACCGCAGCGAGCGGGCTGAAGAGCGCGACGATGAACACGATGCCGTACATCGGCACGCCGGGAAGATAGGCGCGATCGACGGCCCGCAGTGCCGAGTCGGGAGTCTCATCCGCAATCAAGCGGCGGTTGCGGCGCGCGTACTCCCACCAGACAAGGTGCAGCATCGCCATCACGACGAACGTCGCGGAGTATGCGAGCACGGCCGCCTTCTCGTCGCCGGGATGGAAGTCGTGATGGAGGTCCTCGGCGACGAGCTTCGTCGGAAACGGCAGGAATACGACGGTCATCAGGAGCAGGTTGTTGATGAAGAGCATCGTCCGGTCACACCGTCCGAGCAGGGAGACCGTGTGGTGATGGTTGATCCAGATGATCCCGATGGTGACGAAGGTCGTGACGTAGGCGAGGTAGGCGGGCCAGAGCTGACGGAGTTGTGCACCGACGGGGAACTTGTGGGAAATCGTGAACTGGAGCACGAGCAGCGTGGCTGCGACCGCGAATACGCCGTCGCTGAACGCTTCGAGGCGGCCCGTTCCTGGCTCCATGGCGGCTGATCCTCGCCTACGGGCAGGACGGTGTTTTCGACCCGGCCGGCCGGGGACGAGACCGGCCATGACGAATCTCCGGTTTACGGAACAGCTCGCCGATCTCGCTGAGCCGCTCGACGAGATCGCCGAGCCCCTGCAGGACGCCGTGAAGGCCCTGCCTCAGCCGGTACGGAACGTGCTCGACGGCGTTTGGCTCGGCAATCCGCTCCATCCGGCGCTGACGGATGTCCCGCTTGGCGCGTGGACGACGGCGCTCGTGCTCGACCTGGCCGGCTCGGAGGCGGCGGACAGCGCGCTGGCGGTCGGGATCCTCGGCGCCGTGCCGGCGGCGCTCACGGGACTCAACGACTGGAGCCACCTCAAGGACGACGAGCGCCGGATCGGAACCGTGCACGCGCTTGTCAACACCATGGGGCTCGCGCTCAACGTCGCCTCGCTCGTCGCGCGCCGCGACGGGCATCGCGGTCTCGGCCGCGTGCTGTCCGGCATCGCGTATGCCGGCTCCGCGTTCTCCGCTCACCTTGGTGGACACCTCTCGTTCGGGCTCGGAGTCCGCGTCAACCGGACGGCGTTCGAGAGTCCCCGCGAGCGATATGCACCCGTCTGCGACGAAAGCGAGCTCAACGGCGGCAAGCTCGTGGGAGTTGAGCTCGAAGGCGAGTCAGTTGTCGTCTCGCGCTCGGAGGAGAGCGGCGAGGTGTGCGCAATCGCGGCGACGTGCTCACACATGGGCGGCCCGCTTGCCGACGGCGAGCGGGAGGGCAACATCGTCGTCTGCCCGTGGCACGGCTCCCGTTTCGACCTCTGCTCGGGCGAGGTGCGCGGTGGGCCGGCGGTCTATTCGCAGCCGCGCTACGAGGCGCGCGTGCGCGCCGGCAGGGTCGAGATCCGCGCTGCGAAGGACGTCCAGGGCTGACGAGAACCGCGGCTACGATCGACCGGTGGCAGCGACGACGCCCGAGACCTACCTCGCCGACCTGAATCCGGCGCAGCGCGAGGCCGTCCTGCACACCGAAGGGCCCGTGCTCGTCGTCGCCGGAGCCGGCTCCGGCAAGACGCGCGTCCTCACGCGCCGCATCGCTCATCTCCTCGGCGCGGTCGGAGTGAAGCCGCCCGAGATCCTCGCGATCACCTTCACCAACAAGGCGGCGGGGGAGATGCGCGACCGCGTCCAGGACCTCGTGGGCCCGCCCGCCAGAGCCGCCTGGGTCATGACATTCCACTCCGCCTGCGGCCGCATCCTCAGACGTGAGGCGCAGCGCCTCGGCTACCGCTCGAACTTCACGATCTACGACTCCGCGGACCAGATCCGCCTCGTCAAGCGCTGCCTCGAGGAGCTCGAGCGCGACCCGAAGCGCTTCACGCCGCGCGGCATCCACTCGCAGATCTCGAACGCGAAGAACACGCTCGTCGGGCCGGTCGAGTACACCGAGCGCGTCTCGAGCTTCTACGACCAGACCGTCGCCGAGGTCTACGACCTCTACCAGAAGCGCCTCTTCGCCTCGAACGCCGTCGACTTCGACGACATGCTCTTCCTCACCGTCGACGTCCTCGAGCGCTTTCCCGAGGCGCGCGAGAAGTGGCAGGAGGCATTCCGCTACGTGCTGGTCGACGAGTACCAGGACACGAACCACGCGCAGTACCGCCTGCTCCAGCTCCTCGCCGAGAAGCACCGGAACGTCTTCGCGGTCGGCGACCCGGACCAGTCGATCTACGGCTTCCGCGGCGCCGATATCCGCAATGTCATGGAGTTCGAGCAGGACTTCCCCGGCTCGTACACGATCGCGCTCGAGCAGAACTACCGTTCGACGCAGCACATCCTCGACGCCGCGAACGGCGTCATCACCCACAACCGCGAGCGCAAGGAGAAGAATCTCTGGTCGGAGCTCGGCGACGGCGACCCCGTCCGCGTGATCGAGGTCGAGGACGAGCACGCCGAAGCACGCTACGTCGCCGCCGAGATCGCGCTCCTCGTGGAAGAAGGCTTCAACGGCGCGGACGTCGCCGTCTTCTACCGCACCAACGCCCAGAGCCGAGTGCTCGAGGACGTCCTCGTCCGCCAGGGAATCGCGTACCAGGTGATCGGCGGCCCACGCTTCTACGAGCGCGCCGAGATCAAGGACCTCGTCGCGTACCTCCAGGTGCTCGATAACCCGTACGACGCGGTCTCGCTGATTCGCATCGCGACCCGTCCGCGCCGGGGCATCGGCGACTCCACGCTCGCGCGCCTCGCGACGTGGGCCGACCAGCGGGAGATCTCGCTCTGGGAGGCCACCGCCGAGGCGGAGAACGCCGGTGTCGGAGCCGCGCCGCAGAAGGCGCTCAAGACGTTCCGCGGCATGATCGAGTCGCTCATGTCCGCCGCGATGGAGCTCGAGGTGCCGGAGCTGATCGAGACCGTCCTCCAGCGCAGCGGGTACATGGAGTCGCTCGAAGCCGAGCGCACGATCGAGGCGCAGGGACGCATCGAGAACCTGCAGGAGCTCGTCTCGGTCGCGCGCGAGTGGCGCGAGCAGACCGACGACACGACGCTCTCGTCCTTCCTCCAGGAGATCTCGCTCTACTCCGACCAGGACGCGATCCGCGGCGAGGGCTCGCTCGTCACGCTCATGACGCTGCACAACGCGAAGGGCCTCGAGTTCCGCGCCGTCTACCTGATCGGCATGGAGGAGGGGATCTTCCCGCACTCGCGCTCGATCGAGGAGCAGGGGATCGAGGAGGAGCGGCGGCTCTGCTACGTCGGGATGACGCGTGCCGAGGAACGTCTCACGCTCCTCCACGCGAGCTCCCGGATGCTCTACGGCGGCCGCAACCACAACCTGCCGTCGCGCTTCCTCGACGAGCTGCCCGACGCGCACGTCGAGCGCGACCGGCTGCGGCCCGCGTCGTGGCAGGGCTACGGGGCACCGCGGCAGAGCCAGATCCAGCCGCGGGACGACGTCCCCGATCTCTCCACCGGCGATTCTGTCCGCCACTCGACCCTCGGCGAGGGAGTCGTCGTGCAGATCGAGCCCGGCGGCCTCGTCACAGTCCGCTTCGCCGAC
>DASSLB010000087.1:0-3975 GCA_035689945.1 Gaiellaceae bacterium
GCTCTCGGAGGCCGCCCGCTGCCGGCCAGAGCGCTGAGCGTCGTCGAGCTGCTCGCCTCCGCGCTGCTCGCGGCGCTCGTGATCGTGGAGACATTCGGCAAGGGACGCTCGCTGGTGCTCGATGCGCGCGTCCTCGGAGCCGCGTTCGCCGTCATCGCCGTCAAGCGACGGGCTCCGATGATCGTCGTGGTGGTCGGCGCGGCGGCCGTGACCGCGATCGCCCGCCTGCTGACCTAGTCGGCTCTACGAGCCGCAGCGGCGGAAGGACATCGTCTCGCCGCCGCGAGCTTGCCAGTCGGGAATGCCACCGTCGAGCACCGGACGCGCATCCACTCCAGCGGCTTGCAGGACGCTCGCGGCGATGGCCGCGCGGGCACCGGACTCGCAGATCGTGACCACGGGGCGGCCGTTGAGCAGCCCCGCCTCGGCCGCGGCTCGTGCCGTGCGGTAGGGGAGATGCCGTGAACCCGGCACATGGCCCTCGTCCCGCTCGTCCGCTTCGCGGACGTCGAGAAGCTCGATCGCGTCGTTTCCGAGCATCGCCTCGAGCTCGTCGAGCGAGACGGGCTCGAGTCTCTCCTCGCCGCCGCCGTCCTGCCAGCCGGCGATTCCGAACAGCCCGACTGCGTGCAGCGACCGCGCGGCACGTGCGGCTTCGGCCTCGTCCGTCGCATGGAGGAGGAGTGGATGCTCGGGCAGGACGAACGCAGCCTTCGTCGCGAAGCTCGAGCCGGAGACCGGGATGCCGACGGCGCCGGGATGGTGGCCGGCCGCGAAGACGTCTGTCGGACGCACGTCGAGAACGATCGCGTCCTCCGGCACCGAGTCGAGCCGCTCGAGCGGGGGCTGCCCACCGAGGAGCTCGCCGTGGTTGAGCTCGACGATTCGCTCCATGTTCGGCGGACGCGGCGGCTGCGGACCGAGCGCGGCCTCGACGAAATCCTCGAGCTCGCCCTGGAGCGCATGGTTGAAGCGGCGCTCGAAGCCGATCGTCGTCGACGCTTTCGAGCTCATCGCCGCACCGCAGAGCGAACCGGCGACGTGGCCGGGGAAGACCTCGACACCGTCCCCGAGCTCGGCCAGGCGGCGCAGGCTGTGGAACATGCCCTCGGCTCCCTCCTTCGCCGCGACCGCGAGGTCCGGCCGTCCCGCGTCGCCGACGAAGAGCGAGTCGCCGGTCAGGACGAGCCACGGCTCGTCGCCGCGGGAGCGGTCGATCACCGCGAAGCAACAGTGCTCGGGCCGGTGACCCGGCGTGTGGATCGTGCGCAGCACGACGTCGCCGACCTCGACCTCGGTCCCGTCCTCGAGGGGCTCGTGCGGGTATGCGGCCCCGGCTTCCGAGTGGATGTGGATCGGGACGCCGTGCTCGAGCGCGAGCCGGCCGTGGCCCGAGACGTGATCCGCGTGCGTGTGCGTCTCGAGGACGCCGGCGAGCCGGACGTCGCGCCGCTCGGCCTCTTCGAGGACAGGCTCGATCGCGTACGGCGGATCGACGACGACCGCGACGCCTGCGTGCTCATCCCCGACGAGGTAACACGCGCAGCCCAGGCCGTCGTCCAGGAACTGCTTGAACAGCACGCGCCGACGCTACCACCGGGCGCGGCTATGAATCGGAAAGCGAGGCCGGTTCGCGGGTCGCGTGCTCCTCGTCGAGCAGGCGCACGATGAAGTAGCCGATCGCGAGGAGGAAGACGAGTGTCTGCTCGCCGTTCATGAAGATCCCGCCGAGGTTCTGGTCGCGGGTCGTCGACAGTCCCCACAAGCGCGGCGCCTGCTCGTAGAACGAGTAGAACGGGCTGCTGGAGAAGATGTACGCGAGGCCGAGGAAGGACGAGCCGACGAAGGCGACCGCGAGGTAGCCGAGGCCTGCGGGCGGCGAGAGCCGGCCGCTCACGATCGGCCACCAGAAGAGAAGCCCGGCGGCGATGAGGATCCCGTGCTCGAGGTTCAGTCCCCAGCCGGTGCGCAGCGCCCAGTCGTAGAACGGCGCGAGGTGCGTGAGGTACCAGGCTGCGAGCCAGAGCGGAAGGATCCAGCGCGAGCGGAGTCGTCCGAGGCCGCGGCGAGCGAGCTTCTCCCGCATCCGCGGGGTGAGGCCGAGCACGACGAGGAGCGGGGCGACGTCTGCGATGAGCGCGTTCTGGAGCAGGTGCATGAGCAGCAGGTACTTCGAAGCGATCGTCTCCAGCGGCGAGTTGAGCGAGGCGGCGATCAGGAAGAGGCCCGACGCGAACGCGACCACGCGCCAGCGTGGGGGGGAATCGACTCGTGCCTCCCGCCAGTAGAGCGCGGCGGCGGCGACTGCGAGCGCGAGGAAGAGCGGCTCGAAGCTGAACGCGGTGGCGTTCGCGCTCATGTAGCGGCTGCGAGCCGGGCCGTACGGTTGCGGCGCCAGCGCGGCCGCAGGAGGAGCGCCACGCACGTCCCGAGCGTGACGAGCTGTTCGACCATCATCACGATCCCCGAGAGCTGCTGGTCGGTGACCGCCGAGATCCCATACGCACCGTGGTACGCGGGGTAGAGGCGCGTGAAAGAGAAGACGAGCACGTCGGTCAGGATCTGGCCGGCCGCGAACAACGCCGCCGCGAGCGCGACGCGGCCGCCGACGGTCAGCCGGCGGTGCGAGCCGGGGTCGACGAGAAGCGTCCAGACGAGGATCCCGCAGATCGTCCAGCACACGTGCTCGAAGTCGTGCAGGCCCTGGTGCGCGAGGGCCGCGTCGTAGATGTACGGCACGTGCCAGATCGCGAGGTTGGCGGCCCAGAGCGAGAAGGCGACGCGGGGGCGCAGCAGCGCGCCGAGGGCGGCGCGCACCCCTTCGTTGCGTGCGAGCGGTGCGAGGACGGGCGCGGGGAGGAGGAAGACGAGCAGCGGACCGCGCAGCGCGACAACCATCAGCGCCGGCCCGAGGTCTCCGATCAGGACGTGCTGGCCCATGTGCGCCGAGAGCAGCTTGTCGTCGGCGATCCGGTCGAGCGGCCCGACCAGCGCGAAGACGCTTAGTCCGAGTCCCGCGGCGAAGAGCGCGATCCGATCCCAGCCGGCGAGATCCGCACGTCCACGGCGCCGTAGGCGTACGACAGCCTGGAGAAACAGCACCGCCGCGACAGCGGCCGCAATGACCGGAACCACGCCGTCGATTGTGCCTCCGATCCGGTATGGCCGCGCGGTTGCGGCGGTTAAGCTGGCCGCGTGACGGCATCGTCACGGTTCGCGTCTCGGCTAGTTCTCGTCGGTGCGGCGGCAGCGGCAGGGCTGACGCTGGCTGCTCAGGCGGGCGCCGCTCGGACGCGTTCGTTCACCGCCTCGTACCACGGCACCGGCTCGGGACACGTGAGCGGCAGGACGGCTGCCGGCAGCGCCATCATGTCCGGGCGGGGCCGCCCGATCGGCAGGGGCACTCTGAAGGGATCCGCAACGGGCACGTTCACGAGTTCCACCTGCGTCACCTTCAGCGGCAGCGCCGTCCTTCGAGGCGGCCGCGGCACCCTGAAGCTAAAGGCGCGGAACGGCCAAGCGTGCACAAGCGCAAGCTCCGGGGATCGCGTCACGTTCTCCGGCAAGGCGCGGGTAGTCGGCGGTACTTCTGCGTTCGCCGGCGCTCGGGGAGTGCTGTCCTTCAGCGGAAGCTACGTCCGCTCGACCGGAGCGGTGTCGATCTCCTTACGAGGCCGGCTCACCTACTGACAGCGCCCGACTGGAGCCCGAGGTGCCGAGCGATGACCATGCGCTGCACCTCGTTCGTGCCCTCGCCGATCTCGAGGATCTTCTGGTCACGGTAGAGACGCGAGATCGCGAACTCGTCCATGAACCCGTAGCCACCGTGGATCTGCAGCGCAGCGTTCACGGCGCGGTTCGAGAGGAGTCCGGTGTAGAGCTTCGCCTGCGCCGCCGCGAGCGCGAACGGCTTCCCCTCGTCCTTGAGCCAGGCGGCGCGGTAGACGAGCTGCCGCCCGGCATCAATCTCCGTCG
>DASSLB010000088.1:0-2623 GCA_035689945.1 Gaiellaceae bacterium
TTCGGCCTCACCAAGGCCGACGCCGACGCGCTGTACGGGTGGGGCGAGAACGCCGCGCACGACTTCTTCACGGCGCCTGACCAGCAGGCGTACCTCAACTCGTTCGGCCAGACGCTGGAGAAGCAAGAGGAGCAACAGCAGCAAGAGGTCGCGATGGCGCGATGAAGATCGTCGCTCTGGTGGCCGGGCTCGTCGCAGGGGGCGTGATCGGCTATTTCGTCGGCAGGGGGACCGGCAATTCGGTTGCGTCCGCGGGGACGAAGGCGCCTGCGGCGCGGCTGCAGGCGCCACCGCCGGTCACCAACGGCGCCGACTACGGCTTCACGGGCTCGTGCGGCGTGGAGCGCCACGAGGTCAAGGATCTCCTCGACGGCTTCGTCCCCGGGGCGGCTCAGGACTCCTCGGTCGCCCAGCTGCGGGCGCTGCCGGTCCCGCCGGATGCCGAGGCGGGGCGGACGCCGCCGGAGCGCGTCGTCTACCGGATCCAGGCACTCGCCCAGGCGGACAAGATCGAGGCTGACTCCGACGTCCACCTCGCCATCGCCGATCCCGTCGATCCGGGCGCGACGATGATCGCGGAGCTCCCGGCTGCGTCCTGTCTCGCCCAGTCCTCCGAGGCGCCTGAGCTCGAGTCGGCGCGGACGGACCTCGTCGCCGCGCTCGGGGCCCCGCCGACCGGCTCCCGCTACCAGGACCTGAGCCCGCCGCGGTGCGTCACGCTGACCGGTGTCGCCTTCTTCGACCGGATCCACGGCCAGCGCGGCGTCGCCCCGAACGGGATCGAGCTACACCCGGTTCTCTCGTTCCAGGCCGGCTGCGACCTGCCGGCGCCGCCGCCGGCGACGACCAGCACGCTGCCCGAGACAGCGCCGGAGCCTCCCGACACCACGCCGGTGACGACGGTGCCGCTACATACGGCCGGCGGCGGCGGGTGTCACCGCTTCCCCGGGCACCATTGGTTCCGGCACCGCTACCACCGGAACTGCAAGAGCGACTACTTCACGAGCCCGTAGGCAGCGAAGGGGCCGCGGGAAAGCGGCCCCTCGCTCGAACGAGCTACGTAGCCGGAATGCCCGGCGCCTCGACGGCGGCCGCCGGTTCCTCGTCGGGCATCGTCGGCGTTTCCTCGCGCCAGTGCGGCCGTTCCTTGTCCTGGACGATGCGCCGGAACAGGAACAGGAGCAGGGAGATCGCGAGGACCGAGAAGCCGATGATCTTGTTCTTCGTCCCGCCGTAGACGGCGCCGCCGCCGGCCTCCTGGAACCAGCCGATCCCGACGACGCTGAAGAGCGCGAACGCCGCGGCTAAGAACCCTGCGATCGGTATCCAGATGTTCGGGAGCCTGATCGGTCGTGGCCAGTTCGGGCGGTCTTTCCGCAGGAGCACGAACGCGGAGATCGCGAACATGTTCGCGAGCACGTAGCCGATGTTGCTCGCGACAAGGATCCCGAACAGGTTGCCGACGAAGAGGACGAAGAGGATGTTGATGCCCATGTCGAGCGACATCGCGTTCCCGGGGACGTTGAACCGGTTCAGGCGCCCCAGCTCCTTGATCGTCAGGCCGTCCCTCGAGATCCCGAAGAGGGCGCGGCTGCCGTCGGCCGTCGCAGTGTTCATCGACATGAGGAAGCTCATGGACATGACGACGACGAAGAAGTTCGTCGCGCCTTTGCCGACCAGGTGGTTCAGAGCCCCGACGTAGTCGTACAGGCCGACCGTCTTCGCGCCCACGCCACCGGTCAGGGAGATCGGCACGACCGTGTTGATGAGCATGATGAACGCGGCCGACGAGATGAGCGCCTTTCGCGTGTCTGGGACCGTGTCCTTGTATTCAGGGGCGAAGGTGGCGGCGGCCTCCGGCGCCGTGGACCAGATGATGATCCAGATCCACACGAGCACAATTTGCGCGCCACCCCAAGCGTGACCGGGCGCGCTCACCGTGTACTGGAGATTCGAGGAGTGGAAGTCGCCGTTCAGGAACGGCAGAAGCGTGAAACAGAAGAGCGGGAACATCAGCAGCCCGCCCGCGATGTAGTTGTACGAGACGGCGATCCGCGTGCCGAACACGTTGAACGCCCACACGGCGACGATGAGGCCGATCGCGATCAGGTGCTGTAGTCCGATGTGGACCGAACCGGTACTGAAGTAGCCCTTGTCGAGCTCCTGACCGCCGAACGCATACGTTCCGTAGGGCTCGTGCGGGAACCAGGCGGCCTGGATGATGTAGCCGGTGAAGAGCCCGAGGAACGAGAGCACGACCGACCAGCCGATCCAGTACCCGAACGTCGCCACGGGCCCGATGAGCGTCGTGTACTTGCGCCACGCCTCGTTTGCGTAGACCGACACTCCGCCCGACTTGTTCGGGAACATGGCGGCGAGCTCCGAGTAGATGATCGTCACCGGGAACACGATTGCGGCCGTGATCCCCCAGACCATCGCCGATCCCCAGCCTCCGAGATCGACCACCGAGAAGCCGAGCGAACCCAGCAGGAAGCCGGGGTTCGCGAGGCAGATCACAAAGCCGTCGTACCAGCGAAGCGTCTTGAGGAGTTGACGCTCCTCGACGACTGCCTCAGCCACAATCTCACCTCCTGTTCGGGAGTCCCGCAATGCCGTCCGGCGC
>DASSLB010000089.1:0-8744 GCA_035689945.1 Gaiellaceae bacterium
GCAGTCCGAGCCCAAGAAGAAGGGCAAGCGCTTGCCGCGCCGGCTGCGTCCGCAGAAGACGCGCCGCCGTCCGGCGCCGAGCTCCGAGCGCAAGCCCATTGTCCGTCAACCCAAGCCCGAGCACGAGCGCGGCCGGCGCCAGGAACGCCGCGGCGTCGTCGTCTCGAGCGCGATGGACAAGACGATCGTCGTCAAGGTCGACCTGATCAGCTCGCATCAGCGCTACAAGAAGGTCATCCGGCGCAGCGTCAAGTTCCATGCGCACGACGAGCAGAACGCCGCCAAGGTCGGCGACGTCGTCCGCATCGTCGAGACGCGGCCGCTCTCGAAGACCAAGCACTGGCGCCTCGCCGAGGTCGTGGAGGCCGCGAAGTGATCCAGCAGGAATCCCGCCTCAAGATCGCCGACAACACCGGCGCGCGCGAGATCCTCTGCATCCGCGTCAAGGGTGGTCACCATCGCCGCTACGCTCGTGTCGGCGACATCATTGTCGGCACCGTCAAGACCGCGACGCCGCAGGGCGCGGTCAAGAAGGGCGAGGTTGTGCAGGCGGTCGTGGTTCGGACCAAGAAGCCGTTCGGACGCGACGACGGCACGACGATCGCCTTCGACGAGAACGCCGCAGTGATCATCGACCAGCAGCGCAACCCACGTGGCACGCGCATCTTCGGCCCGGTGGCGCGTGAGTTGCGGGAGAAGAACTTCATGAAGATCGTCAGCCTCGCCCCGGAGGTGCTCTGAGATGTCGCAAACGATGAAAGTACGGAAAGGCGACGTCGTGCACGTCCTCCGCGGCAAGGACGCGGGCAAAGAGGGACGTGTGCTCGAAGCGCTGCCCAAGGAAGGGCGCGTCATCGTCGAGAACATCAACGTCGTCAAGCGGCACCGCCGCCCGCGGCCGATCCAGAACACGACCGGCCTCGGCGGGGCGCAGATCATCCCGGGTGGCATCATCGAGCTGCCGGCGCCGCTGCCGGTCTCGAACGTGATGGTCGTCTGCCCGAGCTGCGGCAAGCCGAGCCGCGTCGGGACGATCCAGAAGACGATCAAGGACAAGAACGTCCGCATCCGCGTCTGCAAGCGGTGCGGCGAGGAGATCGATCGCGGATGAGCGCCGTCGACACGTACACGCCGCGCCTCAAAGATCAGTACGAGAGCGAGGTCCGGCCCCGCCTCAAGGAGGAGCTCGGTCTCGACTCGATCATGCAGGCGCCGCGCGTCGAGAAGATCACGCTCAACATGGGCGTCGGCGAGGCGAAGACCGAGTCGAAGGCGATGGACTCCGCGATCGAGGAGCTGACCACGATCGCCGGGCAACGCGCCCAGGTGCGGAAGGCCCGCAAGTCGATCGCCCAGTTCAAGGTGCGCGAGGGGATGCCGGTCGGCGCGCGCGTGACGCTGCGCGGCGCGCGGATGTACGAGTTCCTCGACCGGCTCGTCTCGATCGCGCTGCCTCGGATCCGCGACTTCCGCGGGCTCAGCCCGCGCTCGTTCGACGGTCGCGGCAACTACTCGCTCGGCATCCGCGAGCAGCTCATCTTTCCGGAGATCAACTACGACGATATCCAGCAGGTGCGCGGGCTCGACGTGACGATCACGACGAGCGCCCAGACGGACGAGCACGCCCTCGCGCTGCTGCAGGCGCTCGGCCTGCCCTTCGCGGACGTCGACAGGAGGAACGACTAGTGACGACGGTCACCTCTCGCCTCGCTCGCGGTCGCGTGCACGCTGCAAAGCTGCGCCTCGCGGCGTCCTCAGTCGCGCCCGTAGCTTCCAGCTACGAGCGCTCCCTGCGTCCTTGCGAGGCTTGCTTTTCGCGGCCCGCGACCACGATCGATTCAAGAGGTGACCTGTAATGGCGAAGACGTCGCTCGTCGTCAAGCAACGGCGACCGCAGAAGTTCAAGGTGCGCAACTACACGCGCTGCAACCGGTGTGGCCGGCCGCGCGCGGTGTTCCGCAAGTTCGGTCTCTGCCGGATCTGCCTGCGCGAGCTCGCGCATCAGGGAGCGATCCCCGGCATGACCAAGTCGAGCTGGTAGGAGAGAAACGTGCTGACCGATCCAATCGCAGACATGCTCACCCGCATCCGCAACGCCAACAAGGCGCTGCACGAGCAGGCAATGATGCCGAGCTCGAGGATGAAGGTCGAGATCGCCCGCCTCCTCAAGGAGGAGGGCTACATCCGCGACTACCACGTGGAGAAGGGAGAGTCCTTCGATACCCTGGTCGTCGACCTCAAGTTCGGCCGCAACCGCGAGCGGGTCATCTCCGGCCTCAAGCGCGTGTCGAAGCCGGGCCGCAGGGTCTACGCCCGGAAGGACCGCCTTCCGCGCGTGCTCGGTGGGATGGGCGTCGCGATCCTTTCGACCTCGTCCGGTCTCGTCACGAGCCGCACCGCGCAGGAGCGCGGAATCGGCGGCGAAGTAGTGGCCTTCATCTGGTAACACAGTGCAGCTTCTAAGACAGTGAGCAGAATCGGCAACGCACCCATCCAGGTCCCCGACGGCGTCACCGTCACGATCGACCCTGCGCGCGTCTCGGTCGCCGGCCCGCTCGGGACGCTGCAGCAGCAGGTTCCGGCGCGGATGACGATCGAGCAGGCCGACGGTGTGGTCACGGTGAAACGGCCGACAGAGCGCGGGGAGGACCGGGCGCTGCACGGTCTCACGCGGACGCTCGTCGCGAACATGGTTCAGGGCGTCACGCAGGGCTTCGAGAAGAAGCTCGAGATCCAGGGCGTCGGTTACCGCGCTGCGCTCAAAGGCACCGACCTCGAGCTCTCCGTCGGCTACTCCCACCCGGTTGCGATCAAGCCGCGCACCGGGATCACGTTCGAGGTGCCGACGCCGACCGAGATCGTCGTCAAGGGGACCGACAAGCAGATGGTCGGCCAGACGGCCGCCGAGATCCGCAAGGTGCGCCCGCCCGAGCCGTACAAGGGCAAGGGCATCCGCTACGAGGGCGAGTACGTGCGCAGAAAGGTCGGGAAGCGTGCCTAGCCTGACCGTGAGAGACGCTCGCCTGCGGCGCCACCGGCGCGTGCGCGCGAAAGTGCACGGCACGGCCGAGCGGCCGCGCCTCGTAGTCTTCCGCTCGAATCGCGGCATCGTGGCGCAGCTCGTCGATGACGACGCGGGCCGCACGCTCGCGTCCGCCTCGCATCTCGCCCTCGCGAAGTCGTTCAAGGGCGACAAGACGGCCCAGGCCGAGGCGGTCGGGAAGGCGCTCGCCGCGGCCGCGAAGAAGGCCGGCGTCGAGACGTGCGTCTTCGATCGCGGCGGCTACCTCTACCACGGACGCGTGAAGGCGCTCGCCGACGGCGCTCGCGAGGGAGGACTTGCATTTTGAGCACGACCGAATACACCGAGACGCGCGAGCTCAAGGAGCGCGTCGTCGAGATCAACCGCGTGGCGAAGGTCGTCAAGGGCGGCCGGCGCTTCTCGTTCACGGCGCTCGTCGTGGTGGGCGACGAGGTCGACCGCGTCGGCGTCGGCTACGGCAAGGCGCGCGAGGTCCCGCTCGCGATCACGAAGGCCGTCGAGGACGCGAAGAAGAACCTCTTCACGATCCCGAAGCACGGGTCGACGATCACGCACGAGGTGCTCGGCAGGTTCGACGCAGCCCGGGTGCTCCTGCGCCCCGCCTCCGAAGGAACCGGCGTGATCGCCGGCGGCGGCGTCCGCGCGGTGCTCGAGCTCGGCGGCGTCCGCAACGTGCTCGCGAAGAGCCTCGGCACGACGAACCCGATCAACATGGCCAAGGCGACCGTGGCGGCGCTGCAGGATCTGCGCCGGCCCGAAGACGTGGCGAAGATCCGCGGCAAGCGGATCGCCGAGGTCCTGCCGCTGCCGAGCACGCCCCCCGTCGAGGAGGAGGCGCCGGTCGAGGAACCTCCGCCAGCAGCTCAGGTCGTTGAGGAGCCGCCGACAGTCGTCGAGGACGCACCGGCTGAAGAACCGGCCTCCGAGGAACCGGCCGCCGAGGCTGAGCCTGCGCCGGAAGCTCCCACTGAGGCAGAGGCGCCCGCAGAGCCTGAAGCCGAGAAGCCCAAGCGGCGCACGCTGCGCCGCAAGAAGGACGACTCCTGATGGCAAAGCTGCGGATCACGCAGGTCAGGTCCCAGATCGGACAATCGGAGCGCCATCGCGGTACCCTGCGCGCTCTCGGGCTCGGCCGCATCGGCCGCAGCTCGGAGCACGAGGAGTCCCCGGCGCTCGCCGGCATGCTCCGCAAGGTCCGTCACCTCGTGAAGATCGAGAACGCCTGATCCGATGCCAGAACAAAGCCAACATCGGAAGCAGCTGAATCTCTCCAACCTTGCGCCGGCGCAGCCGCGTGAAGACCGGAAGCGCGTCGGGCGCGGCCTGGGCTCCGGCAAGGGCCGCTACTCCGGCCGCGGGATCAAGGGGCAGAAGTCTCGCTCGGGCTCGCACAAGATGCGGGCCGGCTTCGAGGGCGGCCAGAATCCGCTCTATATGCGGCTCGGCAAGTTGCGCGGCGCGACGTCGAAGGACGCGATGCCGATCGGCCCGTTCCGCACCTACACGCAGCCCGTCAACGTCCGCGATCTCGACCGGTTCGAGGCCGGCGACGAGGTGACGCCCGAGACGCTCGTCTCCAAGCGCGTGCTCAAGAACACGCGCATCGACGTGAAGCTGCTCGGCGTCGGCGACGTGACGAAGAAGCTCACGGTGCGCGTGCACGCGATCTCGGCGACGGCCCGCGAGAAGATCGAGGGTGCCGGCGGCACCGTCGAGCTCCTGCGCGAGCCGAAGGTGAAGAAGGCGCGCCATCGCAAGGCGAAGCCGGTTGCCGCGGAAGAGCCGGAGGCGACGACCGAGGAGCAGCCCGAGGCTGCCGCCGAGGAGCCGGAGGCCTCCGCGGAAGAGACAGAAGGGACGGAGTAGATGTTCGCCTGGCTCGTCAACGCCTGGCGTGTTCCCGAGCTTCGCCGGCGAATTCTGTTCACCGCCGGCGTGCTCGCCGTCTACCGCTTCGGCTCCTGGATCCCCGCGCCGGGGATCAACGAGAAGGCACTGAGCAATTTGTTCGGCGGCTCGGCCGGCAACGGCGTGCTCGGTCTGCTCAATCTCTTCTCGGGCTCTGCGCTCTCGCGCTTCTCTCTCTTCGCGCTCGGGATCATGCCCTACGTCACCGCTTCGATCATCTTCCAGGTCCTCGCGGTCGTCGTTCCGTCGCTCGAGCGGCTCCAGAAAGAGGGCGAGGCCGGGTACGCCAAGATCACGCAGTACACCCGCTATCTCACGGTCGCGTTGGCGGCGGCCCAGGCGACGGGCTACGCATTCCTCTTCAAATCGCAGGCCAATGCCATTCAGAACGCCAACGCCGGCCGCCTCATCATCATCGTCCTCACGCTGACCGCCGGCACCGCGCTGCTCATGTGGATGGGGGAGCAGATCACGAAGCGCGGCATCGGCAACGGCATCTCGCTCCTGATCTTCGCTTCGATTCTCGCGTACGCGCCGCAGGGGATCAGCGGCTGGATCAACGGAGGGACGTCCGCACGTCTCTTCTTCCCACTCGTCGCACTCGGCATCGTCGTCGCGGTCGTCTTCGTGATGGAGGGCCAGCGCCGAATCCCGATCCAGTACGCGCGGCGCCAGCTCGGCAACCGGCAGACGACCGGAGGCTCGACCTATATGCCGCTCAGCGTCGTCATGGCGGGCGTGATCCCGATCATCTTCGCTGCGGCGATTCTCGCCGTCCCCCAGACGGTCGGCAGCTTCAAGCCGGCCTGGAACATCTGGCTGCAGAACAACTTCAGCCCCACCGGCTGGAAGTACCTGCTCGCCGAGGCGCTGCTGATCTTGATGATGACCTACTTCTACACGTCGGTCGTCTTCAACCCGGTCGACCAGGCCGACAACCTCCGCAAGTACAACGGCTACATCCCAGGCATCCGGCCCGGGCCGCCGACGGCGGCGTACTTCGACCGTGTGCTGAACCGGCTCACCTTCCCGGGCGCGCTCTTCCTCGCGTCGGTCGCAGTCGCTCCGTCGATCTTCATCGCGCAGTTCCACTTCTCGCAGGCGACCTACCGTGCCCTCGGCGGCACGTCGGTCCTGATCGTCGTCGGCGTGGCGCTCCAGACCATGCGACAGATGGAGTCGCAGATGGTCATGCGCCACTACGAAGGCTTCCTGCGCTAGATGAACATTCTCGTGCTGGGGCCGCAGGGCTCCGGCAAGGGCACGCAGGCGAAGCGCATCAAGTCGGTGTACGGGATTCCGCACATCGCGACGGGCGACATGCTCCGTGAGATGCGTGAGCTCGACACACCCGTCGCCCGCGAGCTCAGGGCGGTGCTCGACCGCGGCGACCTCGTGAACGACGAGCTGATGATCGACCTGATCCGCGAGCGCCTCTCGCGCGGAGACACGGTCGGAGGCTTCGTCCTCGACGGCTTTCCGCGCACGATGGCGCAAGCGGAGGCGCTCGACGAGCTCCTCCGTGAGCTTGGGCGAGACCTCGACATCGTCTTCGACCTGCAGGTCCCGAAGCGCGAGATGCTCCTGGAGCGTCTGCTGCGCCGGGCAGCGGAGGAGGGGCGCCCCGACGACACGCCCGAGGTGATCGAGCGGCGGCTCGAGCTCTACGAGAGCGAGACAGCGCCGCTGGTCGACTACTACCGCACGCATCAGGCGAACGTCGTCGGCATCCATGCCGACCGCAGCGTCGACGAGGTCTTCCACGAGATCGAGCGGTCGCTCGAGTCGGTCGAGGCGCGGGCGTGATCATCCGCAAGTCCGAGACGGAGATCGAGGGGATTGCGCGCGCCGGCGCGCTCCTCTCGGAGACGCTCGCGCTCGTCGCCGAGCATCTCGAGCCGGGCGTGGAGATGCTCGAGCTCGACCGCATCGCAGACGAGCACATCGCAGCCAAGGGCGGGAAGCCGACCTCCAAGGGCTACAAGGGTTTCCCGGCCGCGCTCTGCATCTCGCCGAACTCGATGGTCGTGCACGGAATCCCCGACGACTACCGGGCGCGGGAGGGCGACCTTATCTCCGTGGACCTCGGCATCACGCTCGACGGCCTCGTCGCCGACAGCGCGGTGACGCTCCCCGTCGGCGAGATCTCGCCGGAGGCGCAGCGGCTGCTCGACGTCTGCCGGGAGGCCCTCGACGCCGGCATCGAGCAGGCCCGCGTCGGCAACCACCTCTCCGACATCTCTCACGCCGTCCAGATCGTTGTCGAGGCGGCGGGCTTCTCAGTCGTGCGGAGCCTCGTCGGGCACGGCGTGGGCCGCTCGTATCACGAAGATCCGCAGATCCCGAACTACGGCCCTCCGGGTCGCGGGCCGCTGCTCCAGGAAGGCATGACCCTCGCGATCGAGCCGATGATCACGGCGGGCGAGCCCGACGTCTACGTGCACGCCGACGAGTGGTCGATCTCGTCGGTCGACGAGTCCCTCGCAGCCCATTTCGAGCACACGGTCGCGGTCACCACCGACGGGCCTCGCATCCTGACCCTGGCCAAGGCCCCTTTGCTACGATGACCGCCTTCCGCGCACGGCTCTGCCGTGCGCGTGTGCGCGTCTGAGGCACCTATTCACTGAAGGGAATTTGCCTACCAAGGAAGAGAAGATCGAGGTCGAAGGCGAGGTCGTCGAAGCGCTCCCGAGCACGATGTTCCGGGTGCAGCTCGACGGTGGCGGCCACACCGTGCTCGCGACCATCTCCGGGAAGATGCGGAAGCACTACATCCGGATCCTGCCGGGCGACAAGGTCAAGGTGGAGCTCAGCCCTTACGACCTCAATCGCGGCCGGATCACCTACCGGCACCGCTGAGGGGAACACCATGAAAGTACGCCCGTCCGTCAAGCCCATGTGCGAACGCTGCCGCGTCATCAAGCGGCACGGCACGACCATGGTCATCTGCACCAATCCTCGTCATAAGCAAAGGCAGGGATAGCGCCGAGTGGCACGCATCGCCGGAGTCAACCTCCCGAACCAGAAGCGGCTGGAGATCGGCCTGACCTACATCTACGGCATCGGCCAGCCGACGGCGCGCAAGATCGCGGCCGAGCTCGGACTCAGTCCGGACACGAAGGTCAAGGACCTCACCGACGAAGAGGTCACCAAGCTCCGCAACTTCATCGACTCGAACCTCGAGGTCGAGGGGGACCTGCGCCGGGATCGCCAGCAGGCGATCAAGCGGCTCTCCGAGATCGGCGCCTACCGGGGCATCCGCCACCGGCGCGGCCTGCCGGTGAACGGGCAGCGCACCAAGACGAACGCGCGGACCCGCAAGGGGCCCAAGAAGACCGTCGGACGCGGAAAGAAGGCGAAGTAGCGTGGCACCTCCTCGCCGTGCAGCGGCCACACGCGGCCGCACGCGCCGCCGCGTCCGCAAGAACATCGCCATCGGACAGGCGCACATCAAGACGAGCTTCAACAACACGATCGTGGCGCTCACCGACCGCGAAGGGAACGTGATCGCGTGGGAGTCCGCCGGCTCAGCCGGCTTCAAGGGCTCCCGCAAGTCGACGCCGTTCGCCGCGCAGGTGACCGCCGACGCCGCGGCTCGGAAGGGCATGGAGCATGGCCTCCAGAAGGTCGAGGTCTTCGTCAAGGGTCCGGGCTCCGGCCGCGAGACCGCGATCCGGTCGCTGCAGGCCGCGGGACTCGAGATCCTGTCCGTCAAGGACGTGACGCCGCAGGCGCACAACGGTGTGCGCCCCAGGAAGCGGAGGCGTGTCTAGTGGCCAGGGATCTGGGGCCG
>DASSLB010000090.1:0-2421 GCA_035689945.1 Gaiellaceae bacterium
TCGAGCTCGAGACGGCGACGGACGGGACGCGAGTTCGAGTCGTGGAGACCTCACCGGAGTTCGCCCCTGCTCTCGAGCTGCGCGCCTTCGCGTGGACGGCACTGGCGGCGTAGACCGCGTTTTCGCCGCACTCGGCGACCCGGGGCGCCGTTCCCTGATCGAAGCGGTGGCCTCGCGCGGTACGGCGACCGCGACGGAGCTTGCGGCGGAGCTACCGGTGACGCGACAGGCGGTCGCGAAGCAGCTCTCGGCGCTGGCCGACGCCGGCCTGCTGCACGCGACGCGCGCCGGGCGCGAGACGCGCTACGAGGTCACTCCTGCCCCGCTCGAGGACGCTGTCGAGTGGATGGTCTCGGTGGGCGCCGCTTGGGACGAACGGCTCGCCGCACTCCGCCGCACTCTCGCGAGAGAGATCTAGCATCCGCTCGCGCTGAATGCGAGGCTTCCTCCATGCTCGTTGTCCTGAGCGCGGACATGGAAGGGGTCTCGCAGCTGCGCCAAGCGCGCGAGATCCTCGCCGCGTGCCCCGCATACTGGCGGACGGGCAAACCGCGCTTCGAAGAGGAGGTCGCTGCTGCGTGCGACGGACTTCTCGCCGGTGGGGCCACCGAGGTCGTGGTACTCGACAACCACGCCAGTGGTAACCCGACAAACATCGCCGCGGCTGTGCTCCCCGCCGGCGCCCGGCTCGAGACGTGGAACCTCTGGGACGTGCCGCTGCACGGCGTCGACGCAATGCTGCAGGTCGGCTATCACGCTCGCGGCGGCGTCGACGGGTTCCTCTCGCACACCTATGTGCCGGGGCTTCGCCTGCGTTGCGGCGACGAGCTGATCTCCGAGAGCCACGGGCGTGCTTGGGCGGCGCAGACGCGCTTGATCGGCATCATCGGCAACGACCTGCACGAGCGGACGCTCGGCTCGCTCTCCGGCACCTCCTTCCTCGCCGCGCAGCGTTCGGCGGGGCACGGAGCCGCCGAGCCGATCGCAACACTCGATGCGGTCAGAGAGTTCGCGCTGACGTGCGCCCAGGGCGCTGCGGACGTCCCGCCGGTCGACGTGCCCGGCAATACACACCTCGGCGCGAGCATGCCGAACGGCGCAGAAGTCGAGACGACGATGCGCGAAGGTGGCTGGGCGAGGACCGGCGAGGTGGAGTACGAGGTCGAGCTACGCACGTGGGACGACGCCCGCGAGCCGGTGGGCGCCGCGATGCTCGCCGCTATCGCCCCGCTCATGCACGCGTGGTCGAACGATCTGGTAAGCCTGGAGCGGGCAGAAGGCCACGATCCCGCGGCCCGCGACTGGCTCGGCCGGGCAATCGAAGCCTGGAGCGAAGCCTCCGAACCGGAATGGTTCACGGAGCCCGCGCCTCCGTTCGAAGAGCGTCTGCGCCTTCGCTAGGGGAAGAGGCGCTCGAGGCGCCAACCATCGGCCTCCCGCTCGTAGCGGAAGCGGTCGTGAAGACGGGAGTTGCGGTGCTGCCAGAACTCCCACGCGGCGGGAAGGACGCGGTAGCCGCCCCAGGTCGCCGGCCGCGGCATAGGGCCGCCGGCCAGGTCGCCTTCGAGCTCGGCGAGTCGGTCGTACAGCTCGGACCTCGACGCGAGCGGATCGCTCTGGCGCGAGGCGAGGGCGCCGATCTGCGCGTCGCGCGGCCGCGTCGCGAAATACGCGTCCGACTCCTCCTCGGGGACCCGCTCGACTCGTCCCTCTACGCGCACCTGGCGGCCGAGCGGCCGCCAGTGGAAGAGAAGCGCTGCTTGCGGATTCGCCTCGAGCTCACACCCCTTCCGCGACGTGTAGTGCGAGAAGAAGACGAGCCCGCGCTCGTCGAATCCGTTGAGGAGCACCATCCGCGCCGACGGCACGCCTTCGGCAGTCGCGGTCGCGAGCGCCATCGCCTCGGGCACGTCGACGGCGGCGTCCGCCTCGGCGAACCAGCGCCGGAACTGCTCGAGCGGGTCGGAGGCGAGGTCGGCCCGCCGCAGCTCGGCCTCTCCTTCCACGCTCAGAGCTTCGCGCGCAGCTCGGCGGGGCGCAGGATCTTCGCCCCGAGATCCGCGTCCGACGGGACGATGTCCTGCACGACGCGCAGCACCACCTCGGCGTCGTCGCTGAGCGGGCTGAGAATCTTGTTTCCTTTGAGCAGCGCCTTGCCGCGCGGGCCGGTGTGGACGGCGAGGTCGCGCTCCGCGTAGCCGCGCTCGCGCAAGATGGCATTTGCCTGCTCGACGGCCTCGCTCATTGCGCGTGTTCTAACGGAACAGGTCCGTCTCGGGCGGGATAACGAGGTCGACGGCCCGGTCGTCGCCGCGCACGTCCAGGCCGCGGACAACGGCCACGGGGACGCGGTCGAGCTTGCCGAACACGAGCTGCGCGGCACCCGCGATCTCGTCCGCGAGGGCGATTCGCGTCGCGTGC
>DASSLB010000091.1:0-2286 GCA_035689945.1 Gaiellaceae bacterium
CGCCAGCACCGGCGCCGGCACGCCGAGATCGTTGGCCGCCGCCAGCGTCCAGCGCCCCTCGCCCGAATCCGAGACGCGGCCGCCGAACTTGCTCAGGGCGGGATCCGCCGCCAGCGCCTGCGCGGTCAGGTCCAGCAGCCATGAGGCGATCACGGAGCCGCGGCGCCAGAGCTCGCTGATCGCGGCGATGTCGAGCTCGTACTTGTAGAGATCCGGGTCGCGGAGCGGCGTCGTCTCGGCGTCGGTCTCCTGCGCGTGGAGGCCGATGTTCGCGTGCTTGAGAACGTTGAGGCCCTCGGCGTACGCTTGCATGAGGCCGTATTCGATGCCGTTGTGGACCATCTTCACGAAGTGTCCCGCGCCTCCTGGACCGCAGTGCAGCCAGCCCTGCTCCTCGGGAGTGGCGTCACCTTCGCGGCCGGGCGTGCGGACGGCTGAGCCGACTCCCGGTGCCAGCGCCTCCAGCACTGGGATGAGACGGCCGACGGCCTCGTCGTCGCCGCCGACCATCAGGCAGTAGCCCCGCTTGAGGCCCCAGACGCCTCCGCTCACGCCTACGTCGACGTAATGGATCCCCTTGCTCTGCAGCTCCTTCGCGCGGCGCAGGTCGTCGACGTAGTACGAGTTCCCGCCGTCGATGATCGTGTCGCCCTCGGCGAGGTGCGGCGCGAGCTCGCCCACGACGGAGTCGACGATGCCCGCGGGCACCATGAGCCAGATCGACCGCGGCGCGTCGAGCTGCTGCACGAGCTCCTCGGGAGAGGCCGCCGTGCGCGACTCGACGTTGGGGTCGAATGTCTTCAGGTCGTGGCCGGCGGCACGCAGGCGCTCGGTCATGTTCGCGCCCATCCGGCCGAGACCGACCATCCCGAGCTGCATCTATAGATCCTCCAATCTGACCCGCGCTACGCGTCGCCCGCGCGCCTTCAGCGTTTCGAGATCGCCCGCGGCTTGCGCCCTGATCAGCCGCCGGAACCCGAACGGCTTCCCGGGGATCGGCAACTCGTCGCCCTGGTCGTCGATCACCTGCAGGAAGAGCCCGGTGTTCGGGCCGCCCTTGTGGAGCTGGCCGGTCGAGTGCATGTAGCGAGGCCCGTAGCCGTGCGTGACGACGAGGTCGCTGCGACTCCGCACGACTGCGATCACCCGGTCGAGCCGCGCGTCTGCGTCGACGGTCGGCTCCACGAACGCCTGGATGCAGAAATAGTCGTTCTCCTGCGCCTGGGCGAGCAGCTCGTCGACCGAGCCCTGCAGCTCGAGCTCCGGGTCCTCGCCGGTCGCCAGCACCTCGTTCGTCTTGTCCTTGGCGGCCTGCACGTCGGGTTGGTCGAACGGGTTGATCTCGAGATATGCGCCCGCCACGGCGATCGCGAACTCCCAGCGGAAGAACTCCGCCCCCACCGCGTACGGATCCGGCAGGTCGGGGTCGGCAGCCTGCCTGTCGTCTCCCGCGGGCGACTCGCCGGGGGCAGGAACAAGACCCTTCCCGTGCTTCCCGGTCGACTCGGCGATCAGCTGCTCTGCCCACAGCCCGAAGCCGCCCGGTGTCTCCGCGATGCAGATCTTGTCGCGGAAGTCGCGCCAGCCCTCGCCGAACTGCCGTCCGAGCTCGTAGCCCGGATTTCCCTCGCCGGAGCGGCAAGCCTCGCGCATCTCCTGCGCCCGCTCGAGGATTCGCGCCGCGTCGGCGCCCATCAGCACCGCGGGGACCATTCCGAACGGCGAGAGCGCCGAATAGCGGCCGCCGATCGACGGCTCACCCGAGAACACGGCGCGGAAGCCGCGCTCGCGGGCAAGGTGTTCGAGCTCGGAGCCGGGGTCGGTGATCGCGGCGAAGCGGTCGCCGCGCTTGCCGGTCTTCTCCCAGAAGTAGTCGGTGTGGGAGCGCGTCTCGAGCGTCGAGCCGGACTTCGAGGACGAGACGAAGAACGTCCGCTCGAGGTCCAGCTCGGCCTCGAGCGCCCGGATCGCGCGGGGATGCGTCGTATCGAGGACGTGGAACCAGTCGACGTCGAACGTGCGCCGCAGCACCTCCGGCGCGAGCGACGAGCCGCCCATGCCGCACAGGACGACGTGGTCGATATCGTCGTGCAGCGACTCGGCGAAGCGACGGATGCCGTCGAGCTGTTCGGAGATGTGCAGCGGCTCATCGAGCCAGCCGAGCCATTGCGCCTCGTCCTTCCCGGTCCAGGTCGTGGCATCGCGCTCCCAGATGCCTTCGATCAGGCCCTTGCTGTTCACCTAGGCGGCCACGGCCTCGCGCTTCGCCTTCACGCCGTCGAGCAG
>DASSLB010000092.1:0-2581 GCA_035689945.1 Gaiellaceae bacterium
GCGGTGACCTGCGTGATCCCCGGTCACGACAGGGACGGCGAGGAGCTCCTCGCCGCCGAGCTTCGGGTCAACGACGGGCTGCTTGCGTTCGCCTACGAGGGCACGTGCGGCTACGCGGCGACCTTCGCCTACTCCGGCTGATGAGCACCTCGCGGAGCGCTGAGCTGCGGGCGCTAGCGCAGCGCATCGCCGACACGCTCCCACCCGAGGTGATCGAGGTTGTCCTCACCGGCAGCGTCTCGCGCGGCGTCGCCGACGACGTCTCCGACATCGAGATGCTCGTCATCACCGAGGAGCAGCTCTCTCTCGAGGAGGCGTTCGAGCTCGCGCGCCTCGCAGGGCTCGAAGAACGCGATAGCTGGGGCGACCCGGCGACGCCGACCCGGCGCGTCTTCGGCTATTTCGACGGGCAGCCGGTCGAGACGATCTGGTGGTCGCGCGAGGTCGCCGAGGAGGGGTTTGCAGCAGGCGGTTCGGCGGAAGCGATCGCAGGCGGTGTCGCGCTGCGCACGAGCGGGCTGCTCGCGGGCTGGCAGGAGCAGCTCGCCCAATACTCCGACGAGCTGGCCGTCGAGCGGATCGAGAAGGCCGCGGAGCGGTGGGGCGGCTTCGCCCCAGGCGGGCTACTCACCATCGTCCGCCCGGACTGCTCGCTGGCGCGAATGGAGTGGATGGTCGACGCCGCACAACGGATGCTCGCGATCCTGTTCGCGCTCAACCGCGTTCACCAACCGACCGCGAAGCGACTCGCCGCACGCATCGAGCCGCTCGCCGTCAGGCCGGAGCGGTTGGCGGAACGCCTCGACGAGGCGCTCGCGGAGCCGGATCCGCGCTCCGCGCTGAGGTTGCTGACCGCGCTCCAGCTCGAGACGGTGCAGCTGGCGCCGAGCGGCCCGAACGTCGACCGCGCCCGGACGTGGCTCGCTCAGGGGCTCGAAGTCCTCTCTACGAAGCGCTGACCCGGTCGCGCACGACCTTCCGCGCCGCGGCCGCGATCCCGTCGGCGTCGATGCCGGCCTCGGCGAGCAGCTCGGCCGGCTTGCCCGAGTGCGGCATCCCGCGCACCGCCAGCTGGACGACGGGGGGATGCTCGTCCGCGTCGGCCAGCGCCGACAGCACCGCCTCGCCCAGACCGCCCTCCGGCCAGTGGTCCTCAACCGTGACGATTGGACAGGTGAGCGAGCGCAGCGTCTCGGCGTCGAGCGGCTTGATCGAGTAGAGGTCGATCACCCGCGCCTCGATCCCGTCCTCCGCGAGCGCGTGCGCGGCCTTGAGCGCCTCGTGGACGGTGATCCCGGCACCGACGATCGCGACGTCGTCCCCTTCGCGGACTGTGCGCGAGCCACCGATCTCGAACTGCTCGTCCGGGCCGTAGATGACCGGAGTGTTGGGACGCAGCGTCCGCATGTAGGCGATCCCCTCGGTGTCGGCCATCCGCTCCACGAGCTTCGCGGTCTGGTTCGCGTCGCACGGATGCAGCACCGTCGAGCCGTGCACGGCACGGATCGAGGCGATGTCCTCGAGCGCCATCTGCGACGGGCCGTCCTCGCCGATCGAGACGCCGGCATGCGAACCGCAGAGGCAGTAGTTCGCCCGGCTGATCGCGGACATGCGGATGAAGTCGTAGGCCCGCGAGAGGAACGCGGCGAAGGTCGATGCGAAGGGCCGCCAGCCGAGTGCCTGCATCCCGACCGCGGTCGCGACCATCTGCTGCTCGGCGATGTACATCTCGAAGTAGCGCTCGGGAATCTCGTTGCGGAACTCCTCGGCGAAGGTTGAGTTCGAGACCTCGCCGTCGAGCGCAACGACGTCGCCGCGCGCCGTGCCGAGCGCCGCGAGCGCGTCGCCGTACGCCTTGCGCGTCGCCACTTCCGAGCCGAGCTCGTACTGCGGCAGCTCGAGTGTCCCGCCCGGGAACTCGTGCTTCGCGCCGCCCGTGTCCGGCTTCGCGACCTCGATCTCGAGATTCCGGACGCCGCCGAGCGTCGCGATCACCTCGTCGGAGTGATCGAGCGCCTTGCCGTGGAAGCCGTTCTTGTCCTCCACCTCGGGATCGCCCTTGCCCTTGATCGTCTTCGCCACGATCACGACCGGCTGGCCGGAGACCTCGAGCGCCTCGGCGTAGGCGCGGTCGATCGCCTCGACGTCGTGGCCGTCGATCTCGATCGCGTGGCAGCCAAAGGCACGCGCGCGGTTGGCGTAGGAGTCGAGATCCCAGCCGTGCATCGTCTCGCCCCGCTGGCCGAGCCGGTTCACGTCGAGGATCGCGACGAGGTTGTCGAGCTCGTAGAAAGCGGCGTGCTCGAGCGCCTCCCACTGCGAGCCCTCGGCGATCTCGCTGTCGCCGCAGAGCGTCCAGACGCGGAACGGCAGCCGGTCGAGCTTCTTGCCCGCGAGCGCCATGCCGACTGCGTACGGGAGCCCCTGGCCGAGCGACCCGGTGGCGACGTCGACCCACTTGATCCTCGGCGTCGGGTGACCTTCGAAGATCGAATCGAACTGCCGGTAGGTCAGCAGCTCCTGCTCCGAGATCGCGCCGGCGGCGCGGAACATCGCGTAGAGGAGCGTCGACGCATGACCC
>DASSLB010000093.1:0-6841 GCA_035689945.1 Gaiellaceae bacterium
GATGCTCGGCGTGGGTGACGAGTGCGAGCTTCATCTCAGGAGGAGCGCAACTGCCTGCGCGGCGAGCCCCTCGCCGCGGCCGGTGAAGCCGAGACCGTCCGTTGTGGTGGCGCGGACGGCGACCAGCTCCGGGTCGGCGCCAAGCGCTTTCGCCAGCCGCTGGCGCATCTCCTGCCGGTGCGGGGCAAGGCGCGGCTCCTCTCCAATCAAGACGACATCCGTATTCGCGAGCTGCCACCCCATGGCGCGGACGCGTCCCCAGGCCTGAGCGAGCAACTCGACGGAGTCGGCTCCCGCAAGAGCGGGATCGCCGGAGGGGAAGAGCGCGCCGATGTCGTCCAGCCCCGCTGCGCCAAGCACGGCGTCGGTGAGCGCATGGGCGAGGACGTCCCCGTCCGAGTGGCCGGCGAGACCGCGTGGATGTTCGATCCGGACTCCCCCGAGAACGAGCGGAACGCCGTCCTCGAAGGCGTGTGCGTCGAAGCCGGTGCCAACCCGGTACTCAGGCATTCGCGAGCGCCTCGGGCAGCTCGGCGAGCGAGTCGATCGTGATCGTTCCGGGCGGCGACTCGACACGAGCATGCGCGCCACGGCGGATCCGGACGGCGCGGAGCCCCGCAGCAAGCGCTGGGACGACGTCGTTGTCGACCCGGTCGCCGACGTAGAGGATCTCCCCGGCGGGTACCCCTGCTTCCTCTACGACTCGCGCGAAGAAGCCCTCGGCCGGCTTCTCGACGCCCCAACGCTCGGACGAGCCGACGAAGTCGACGTGCCCGCGCAGGAAGTCCTCGTGGTGCGCGTACATGTTCCCCGCGGCGCCGAGCCGCAGACCACGGTCTCGCAAAGCCTCCAAGCACGGAAGCGCATCGGCATGGAGATCGCGGTCTGCGAACACGAACGTCGCGACACCTTCCGACTCCCAGCGCTCGAACGTGCTCGCCTCGTCCACAAGCGTCTCGCCCACGTCGAAGACGACGACCGTCAGCGCCATCCCGCCACCGTCTCGAGATCGGCCGTCGAGGTCACCTTGAGCAGTCGCGGATCGCCCTCGACGATCTTGACCCGACCACCAGCTGCTTCGACGAGGCCCGCGCAGTCGGTCGCCTCACCGCCGTTCGCCTGAGCGCGGCGCAGCGCCTCCGCAGTGAACGCCTGAGGTGTCTGGACCGCCCAGAGGCCGTCACGCGCCACCGTCTCCTGCACGCCGCCGTCCGAGCCGGCTCGCTTCAGCGTGTCGCCGACCGGAAGGCCCGGCACAACGCCGTCCCAACCCTCCGAGAGAGGGCCGAGGACGCGCTCGACGACGTCATCGGAGAGAAGCGGCCGCGCTGCGTCGTGCACGAGGACGACGAGCGCATCGGCCGGAACTTCGGCGAGCCCCGCCCGCACGGAGTCGCTCCTCGTCTCGCCACCGGTCACGCAGGCGCGCACCTTGTCGCAGCCTTCTTCCTCGGCGAGGAGAATCGCCGGCTCCTCCCAGCCGGACGGCGCGACGAGGACGATCGCGTCCACCCACGGCGATGCGTCCAACCGGCGTAGAGGCTCCGCGAGCAGCGGCTCGTCGCCGAGCTTCGCGAACGCCTTGGGCCGGTCCAGCCCGAGCCGCTCCCCGCGCCCCGCAGCGACGAGGATGGCCCAGACGGACATGTGGGGAGGCCGGCCGGGCTAGGCCGCGGCCGCGGCGGCCTTCTTCTTGGCCGCAGGCTTCTTCTTCGGAGGGCTGTCGGAGGCGAGAACCTCCTCGAGCCAGTCCGCGCAGGTCTCCTCGTCCATGTCCTTCGCGTACATCAGCTCGGAGGCGAGGATCTTCTTCGCCTTCACGAACATCTGCTTCTCACCGGTCGAAAGGCCCTTCTCCCGGTCGCGCAGGGCGAGGTTCCGGACGACCTCGGCGAGCTCGAGGATGTCGCCGGTCTTCATCTTGTCCCGGTTGTGCTTGAAGCGCCGGTTCCAGTTCTTCGGCATCTCCGTCGAGACACCCGTCAGCGCCTTGAGGACGACGCCGACCTCCTTCTCGCCGATCACGCGCCGAAGGCCGACCTTCTCGGCATTCTCGGACGGGACCTGCACCGTCATGTCGTTGTGCAGGATCTTGATCGTCAGGTACTCGCGCTGTTCTCCGAGAACCTCGCGCTTCTCCTTCTTGACGACCGTTCCCGCCCCGTGGTGGGGATAGACCACCTTGTCGCCGACGTCGTACAAGCCCGAACCTCCCCCGGCTAAGAAGCCGCTCTTTCGTTAAGAAAGCCGGCACACCCTTCTGCGCCGGCCAGAGGTTGCGAGTGTAGCAGAAACGGCCTGACTAAGCCAAATTCCGGCCATATCCGCGCTTGCGCCGCGTGTTTTCGCTACAGCTGGAGGTAGCGATCGACGAGGTTGTGCTCCTGCAACCGGCGGAGACCCTCGCGAATCTCGCGCGCCCTCACCGACCCGACTCCATCCACCGATTCGAGCTCTCGCTGCGAGGCGCGGACAACCGCGTCGAGGCTCCCCAGGTTGCCCACGACGCGGCGGACGAGCGGTTCAGGCAAGCGAGGGAGGTGGGAAAGGACCCGGTAGCCCCGCGGCACGACGGGCTGGTCGAGCGGGTTGATGCCGCGGTCGTAGCCGAGCACCTCCGCGAGCCTCCCGAACTCGAGCAGCTCCTGGTAGCTGACTCCGGCAAGCTCCTCGAGCGCCAGCGTCGCCTCGTCACCCGCCCCGAGGACGTGGTAGTCGCGGACAACCGCATCGCGCTCACCCGGTACGTCACCGACGAGCTCCTCGAGCTGGAGCCTGATCAGGCGGCCTTCGGTGCCGAGCTCGACGCAGTCGCGGGTGATTCGCCGCGCCATCCGCGAGATCATCTCCGCGCGCTGCAGGACGACGAGCACGTCGTCGAGGACGACAGCATTCTGGAACTCGAGCGCCGTCAGGCGCGTCAAGACCTGCTCCAAGCGCTGCCGGTACGTCTCGAGCGTGCCGAGCGCCTGGTTCGTCTTCGCTAGGACGTCGGCGACAGGGTCGAGCTGGTAGCGCGCGGGTCCGACGAAGACCGTGACCGTCTCCCTCTGTTGCGAAGCGGACACGACGAGCGCGCCGGTCTGCTTCGCCACGCGCTCGGCGGTGCGGTGGCGCGTGCCGGTCTCGTTCGACGGGATCGTCGGATCGGGCATGAGCTGGACGTTTGCCCACGCGAGCCGCTTGATCGCCTCGTCGACGATGATCGCGCCGTCCATCTTCGCCAGCTCGTAGAGCAACTGCGGCCGGAACGGCGCGTCGAGCCGGATACCGCCGGAGTAGAGGAAGGCGAGCCCGCTCGGGTCACCGACGACGATGAGCGCGCCCTCGTGGGAGCGGATCACGTCGTCGATTGCCTCGCGGAGGCCGGTGCCGGGCGCGACCTTGGCGATCGCGGCGAGGAGCTGGGGGTCGCGGCGGGGGTCCTCCTCGGCGGGGATGCGCGTGAAGCCGAGATCACCGAGGCGATCAGCCTTCCGCTCGGTCGTCTCCTTCGGGTCGATCGCCATCCAGCCCCGCCTTGATCGCCTGCCGCAGCGTCTCTGCGGCCTCGACATCGATTTTGCCAGTCGCACCAGCGGCCCCGGAGGCGCCGCGGTCTTTCCGCCGGGCGTCACCGACTTTGCCGGTGACGCTCCCGGCCACCGTCCCGGTCGGCGCGATGACCACGGAGAGGCCGAGCTTCGCGCACTCCTCGAGCCGTCGCTCGGCCTGTGCAGCCGTGCGCAAACGGCCGGTCAAGCCGATCTCGCCGAAGGCAGCGACTCCCGTTCTCACCGGCACCCGCCGCGCTGCAGAGGCGATGGCGAGCGCGACGGCGAGGTCGGCACCGGGCTCGTCGATGCGGACACCGCCGGCGACATTGACGAAGACATCCGCCTGGCCGAGCGCGACGCGCGCATGGCGCGTGAGCACCGCAACGATCATCGCGAGCCGCTTCGGGTCGATGCCGGTCGCGACGCGGCGCGGCATCGCGAGCTCGCTTTGCGCGACGAGCGCCTGGATCTCGAGCAGCATCGGCCGCGTCCCCTCGAGTGCGCAAGCGACGGCCGCTCCCGGCTCGCCGGGAACGGTGCGGCCGAAGACCTCCGATGGGTCCGCGACTCCGGCGAGGCCGGCGCCGGTCATCTCGAACACGCCGAGCTCGTTCGTCGAGCCGAACCGGTTCTTGACGGCTCGCAGGACGCGATGCGCGTGGTAGCGGTCGCCCTCGAACTGGAGGACGCAGTCGACGAGATGCTCGAGCACGCGGGGGCCGGCGACCGTTCCGTCCTTCGTCACATGACCGACGAGGATCGTGGCGACGTTGTGCTCCTTCGCAACGCGCAAGAGCCGCGCCGCAGCCTCTCGCACCTGTCCGACCGAACCGGGCGCCGAGCCGAGCTCGGCCGAGTGGAGCGTCTGCACGGAATCGACCACGCACACGTCGGGTCGCTCGGTGCGCAGCGTCTCGCAGACTGTGTCGAGCTCGGTCTCGGCCAGGATCTGGATGTTCCCGGCGCCGCCGAGCCGCTCGGCACGCAGCTTGACCTGGGCAACGGATTCCTCGCCCGTGACGAGCAGAGAGGAACGCGTCTCGCCGATCGCACGCAGGGCCATCAGGAGCAGCGTCGACTTGCCGACGCCGGGCTCGCCACCGAGGAGCACGATCGACGCAGGCACCAAGCCGCCTCCGAGCACGCGATCCAGCTCTGCGATCCCCGTGGAGATACGCGCTGCTTCCTCGACCTCTACCTCGACGAGCCGAAGAGGAGTTCGAGCCGCGGCCTTCCTGCCGCCACCGGCCGCCTCGGTGGGTTCCTCGACGAGCGTGCCGAAGGAGGCGCAGCCCGGGCACTTGCCGAACCAGCGCCCCGCGCTGTAGCCGCACTCCGTGCAGCTGAACTGGACGGCTGCCGTCTTCGCCATGACTCCACCCTACGGCCGTGGGCGGACGCGAACTGCGCGGAGTCCCGGCGACTTTGCGCCAAAACGGAAGCGGCCCCGATGGGGGGCCGCCTGCCGCGCGTTGAGGGAGATATGTCGGGAGCCCCCGCCGCATCGGGGCTCACCGTGTACATGGCTTACAGGAGCATCATGTGGCGGCGGGGACGGTTGATTCGTCCCCTTTCAGGTGGTTCACCGCAGCGCTTCACCGGCGAATCGGGACGGCATCGGCCGGAGAGCACTCCGGCCGACGCGGCTATTCCTCTTCGGTCGAGGGCTGCTCGTCGCCGTCCGCGGAGGCGGCTGGCTCTTCGGCCGGCACCGTCACCTTCTCCGGCGTGACCTCGCCTGGGATGAAGGTGATGTCCACCTCGTCGCCCGGCTCTCCGTCCTCGGTGCGCGTGCGCCCGACGAGGATCGTGGAGCCCGGCTCGAGCTGGCGCCCGAGCACGAAGTCGGCGAGCGGATCTTCGATGTAGCGCTGGATCGCGCGACGCAGCGGCCGGGCGCCCATCGCCGGGTCGTAGCCCTTGTCGACGAGCAGCTCCTTCGCGTCCTCGGTGAGCTCGATCGAGACCTCGTGCGTCGCCATCTGCTCACGCAGGCGCCTGAGCTGCAGGTCGACGATGGTCGTGATCTCTTCCTTCGAGAGCTTGTGGAACACGATGATCTCGTCGATCCGGTTGAGGAGCTCGGGCCGGAAGACCTTCTTCAGCTCTCCCATCACGCGACCCTTCATCTCGTCGTACGAGAGACCGGACTCGTCCCCGACGGTGAAGCCGAAGCCCGTGTTTTTCGAGATCTGGGCCGCCCCGAGGTTCGAGGTCATGATCACGATCGCGTTCCGGAAGTCGACGCGGCGCCCCTGGGCGTCGGTCAGCTTTCCCTCCTCGAGGATCTGCAGGAGGATGTTGAACACGTCGGGATGCGCTTTCTCGATCTCGTCGAGGAGGAGCACCGAGTACGGCTTGCGCCGCACGGCCTCGGTGAGCTGGCCGCCTTCGTCGTAGCCGATGTAGCCCGGAGGCGAGCCGACGAGCCGGGACACGGAGTGCTTCTCCATGTACTCCGACATGTCGACCTGGATCATCGCGTCCTCGTCGCCGAACAGGAACTCGGCGAGCGTGCGCGCGAGCTCGGTCTTGCCGACGCCGGACGGGCCGAGGAAGATGAACGAGCCGGTCGGCCGCTTCGGGTCCTTGATCCCGGCGCGGGCGCGGCGGATCGACTTCGCGACGGCGACGATCGCCTCTTCCTGGCCCACGACACGCTTGTGGAGCTCTTCCTCCATGCGCACGAGGCGCGCGGACTCGGCCTCTGTGAGCTTGAAGACGGGAATGCCCGTCCACATCGAGACGATGTCGGCGATCTCCTCCTCACCGACCTGCGGCTGCTCCTCGTTCGACTCGGAGGTGCGCCACTGCTCCTCGAGCTCGCGCTTCTTCTGCGTGAGCTTGCGCTCCTTGTCGCGCAGCGAGGCGGCCTTCTCGAACTCCTGGTTCTCGATCGAGGCTTCCTTCTCCTTGCGGACGCGCTCGATCTCGTCCTCGAGCTCGCGGTACCGCGGCGGCGCGGACATCGACTTGATGCGTAGCCGCGAGGCAGCCTCGTCGATCAGGTCGATCGCCTTGTCGGGAAGGTGGCGGTCCTGGATATAGCGGTCGGAGAGCTCGGCCGCGGCCTTGAGCGCGTCGTCGGTGATCGTGACGCGGTGGTGCGCCTCGTAGCGGTCGCGCAGGCCGCGCAGGATCTGGACGGAGTCGTCGACAGACGGCTCCTCGACGCGCACCTGCTGGAAGCGGCGCTCGAGAGCGGCATCGCGCTCGAGGTACTTGCGGTACTCGTCGAGCGTCGTGGCGCCGATCGTCTGCAGCTCGCCACGTGCGAGGGCCGGCTTGAGGATCGAAGCCGCGTC
>DASSLB010000094.1:0-4515 GCA_035689945.1 Gaiellaceae bacterium
CGCGAGGCGTTCGTCATGGAGCGGCTCGAGGGCGAGACGATCGGGCGCCGCATCGTGCGCATGGAGGTACCCGCCGACCTCCCTGAGCAGATGGCGGAGGAGCTCGCGAAGATTCACGCTCTCCCGGCAAAACGGCTGCCCTTCCTCGAGGAGGCGTCCGTCGACCGGCTCGTGGACGAGCTCGACGAGATCGGCGAGCCGCACCCGGCGATCGAGCTCGGGCTCTGGTGGCTGCGCGAACACCCGCCCCCTGCCCGCACGCCAGTCGTCGTCCACGGCGACTTCCGCATCGGCAACCTCGTCGTCGACGAGACGGGTCTGGTCGGCGTCCTCGACTGGGAGTTCGCGCATCTCGACGATCCCGCACGCGACCTGTCCTTCGCACTCGTGCGCGCCTGGCGCTTCGGCGTCCCCGAGCACCGACTCGGCGGGATCGGCGACGCCGAGCCCTACCTCGAGCGCTACAACGAGCTGACCGGCTTCGACGTCCGACCCGAGGAGCTCGACTACTGGGAGCTCGCCGGCAACGTCGCGTGGGCGACCGGCTGCCTCACGCAGGCGCAACGTCACCTCACCGGGCGGGAGCGGAGCGTCGAGCTTGCGATCCTCGGCCGCCTGGGCGCCGAGGTCGAGCACGAGATCTGCCACCTCCTCGAGCTCCGGGGGGCCGCGTGAGCGAGCGCCCGAACCCGCATGAGCTCGCCGAGGCAGTCGAGGAGTTCCTCGCCGGCGAGATCCTCCCCATGCTCGACGACCCGCGGCTTCGCTTCCGCACGCTGGTCGCGCTGAACGCGCTCGGCATCGTGCAGCGGGAGCTCTCGAAGCTGCCTGCGGAGGACGACGCCGAACAGCGGGAGCTCGCAACACGGATCCGAGCAGGCGACGTCCCCGAAGGCACGCTCGCCCGCGTCAAGGCGGACGTCGAGGCGCGCCTCCGCATCGCGAGCCCGCGCTACCTCGAGCGTTACGAGGACGAATAAGCTCTGCGCAATGCCGGATCTGAGCGGGAAGGTCGCGATCGTCACCGGCGCGGGGCGCGGGATCGGCCGCTCGCACGCTCTCGCGCTCGCGCGCGCAGGAGCGAAGGTGCTGGTCAACGACCTCGGCGCCGGGCTCGCCGGCGAAGGCTCCGACCCGGGTCCGGCGGAACAGGTCGTCGAGGAGATCCGAGCCGCGGGCGGCGGGGCCTCGACGAACGGCGAGAACGTCGCCGACTTCGCCGGCGCCGGCCGCCTCGTGCAGCAGGCGATCGACGAGTTCGGCCGGCTCGACATCCTCGTCAACAACGCCGGGATCCTCCGCGACCGGATGCTCGTGAACATGACCGAGGAGGAATGGGACTCGGTCGTCGCCGTCCACCTCAAGGGGCACTTCTCCCCTACCCAGCACGCCGCGGCGCACTGGCGCGAGCGGTCGAAGGCGGGCGACGAGGTGCGCGGCCGCGTCGTCAACACCTCGAGTCCGTCGGGCGTGTTCGGCAACGTCGGCCAGGCGAACTACGGCGCTGCGAAAGCGGGCATCGCCGGCTTCACGATCATCGCGGCGCAGGAGTTGCAGCGCTACGGCGTCACCGTCAACTGCCTCGCCCCGAACGCGCGCACGCGCATGACGGAGGAGACGTTCCAGATGAGCGCGCCGCCGGAGGGCTTCGACCCGCTCGACCCGGCGAACGTCTCGGCCGTCGTCGTCGCGCTTTGCGCCGATGAGGCGCAGGCGATCACCGGCCAGGTCATTCACGTCTGGGGCGGCGCCGTCAACGTCCTCCGCGGCTGGAGCGCCGGGGAGCTGCTCGACGCACCGGAGGGTTGGGAGCCGGATGCGCTCCTCGGCGAGCTGCTCGCCCGGTTCCCGGACGGCGCATCGCCACCTGGGATGCTCGCCGGCATGCAGTCCGCCGGCGGCCGCTCGCTGCAGGCGGCGGACTGACCGTGCCGCTCCTTGCGCTCGACCAGGCTCGGCTCCGGTTCGGCGGGATCGTTGCGCTCGACGACGTCTCGCTCGAGGTCGCCGACCGTTCGATCGTCGGCCTGATCGGCCCCAACGGCGCGGGCAAGACCACCGCCTTCAACGCGATCACGCGTCTCTACCGGCTCGACTCGGGTGACATCGTCTTCGACGGACGCTCGCTCCGGCGCGTCCGGCCAAGCCGCGTGATCCGGCTCGGGATTGCTCGCACGTTCCAGAACCTCGAGCTCTTCCCAACCCTCACCGTGCTCGAGAACGTCCTCGTCGGTGCGCACGTCTCGACCCGCCTGAAGCGCGAGCGTGAGCAGCGGCGGGTCGCGCTCGAGACGCTCGCCGACGTCGGGATCGCCGGGCACGCCAGCCGGCCCGCGGCGGGCCTTCCGTACGGCACGCTCAAGCGCGTCGAGCTCGCGCGCGCGCTCGCGAGCCGGCCGCGGCTGCTCCTCCTCGACGAGCCGGCCGGCGGGCTCAACCACGAGGAGGTCGACGAGCTCGTCGGCCTCATCAGGCGGCTCCGCGACGAGCGCGAGCTGACGATCCTCCTCGTCGAGCACCACATGCGACTCGTGATGCAGGTTTGCGAGCACGTGCACGTCCTCGACTTCGGCCGCACGATCGCCGCCGGGGCGCCCGCCGACGTGCAGCGCGACCCTGCGGTGATCGAGGCGTACCTCGGCGGAGAGCTTGCGGCGTGACCGCCCTCCTGGAGCTGGAGGACGTCGAGGCGCGGTACGGCCCCGTTCACGCGCTCCATGGGATCTCTCTCGCGGTCGACGAGGGCTCGGTTGTCGCCGTGCTCGGCCCGAACGGCGCGGGCAAGACGACGACGCTACGCGCAATCTCGGGCACCGTCCGCCGCTCCGGCCGCATCGCATTCGCCGGCCGTCCACTCCACCGGGTCGGCCCCGACGGCGGCGCGCGCCTCGGGATCGCCCATGTCCCGGAGGGCCGCGGCACCTTCTCTGAGCTGACCGTCTGGGAGAACCTCCGCCTCGGCGCCTACACGCGCCGCGGCTCGATCCAGCCCGAGCTCGAGCGCGTCTTCACCTACTTCCCCTGGCTCTCGGAGCGGCGGCGACAGCAGGCGGGGACGCTGAGCGGCGGCGAGCAGCAGATGCTGGCTCTCGCGCGCGCGTTCGTGCACCGCCCGCGGCTCCTCCTGCTCGACGAGCCGTCGCTCGGGCTCGCACCCGTGCTCGTCGCCGAGCTCTTCCGGATCGTCCGCGACCTGAACGAGACGGAAGGCCTCACCGTCCTCGTCGTGGAGCAGAACGCACACCTCGCCCTGCAGGCAGCCGACGCCGGCTACGTGCTCGAGGCGGGCCGCGTCGCGCTCTCCGGCACGAGCGCCGAGCTCAAGACCGATGACTCAGTCCGCCGCAGCTACCTCGGTGACTAGAGCAGCGGGAGCGCTCGAGCGCCTCCCTCCGCCGACGAGCCTGCTCCTCGTCGCGGGTGCCGCGGGTCTTCTCGTCGGCTCCCTCCGCAGCGATGTCTTTGCCCAGCTCACAGTCCAGGGGCTTGCCCTCGGCGCCGTCTACGGGAGCCTCGCGCTTGCTCTCGTCCTCGTCTACCGGGCGACGCGCGTGGTCAACTTCGCCCAGGGCGAGCTCGCAATGGCGACGACGTACGTCGCCTACCAGCTCATCAAGTGGGGCCTCTCGTACTGGGAGGCGTTCTTCGCGACGCTCGCGATCGCGTTCGTCCTCGGCACCGTGCTCGAGGTCGCGCTCGTCCGGCCGGTGCAGCACCGCTCCGTGATCGCCGCGGTCATCGTCACCGTGGGGCTGTTCATTCTCATCGACGGCGTCGTGAACTGGATCTGGGGCGGCGACTTCAAGTACATGCCCTCGCCGTTCGGAACGAAGACCTACCACCTCGGTGGCGTCTCGATCGCACGGCTCTACTTCGGCATGCTTGCCGTCGTCCTCGTCTCGGTGCTGGGAGTCTGGGCGCTCTTCCGCTTCACGAAGCTCGGCCTCGCGATGCGCGCCGCCGCGCTGCGGCCGGCCGAGTCAGCGCTCGTCGGCGTCCGCGTCGACCGGATGCTCGCGATCGGGTGGGGTCTCGCCGCCGTGCTCGGTGCGGTCGCCGGCCTCATGGCCGAGCCGTCGCAGTTCTTCCTCGACCCGACGCTGATGCAGCCGATCCTCGTCTACGCCTTCGCCGCCGCGGTCCTCGGCGGGCTCGAGAGCCCGGCGGGAGCCGTCGTCGGCGGTCTCGCGATCGGCGTCTCGCTCAACCTCGTCGTCCAGTACGTGCACCCGATCACGTCCGAGCTACAGACGCCGTTCGCCTTCGCAGTACTTCTCGCCGTCCTCCTGCTCAAGCCGTCCGGCCTCCTAGGCCGCAGCGAGGTGCGGCGCGTATGAGGAGCCTGCTGCCCGCTTCCGTCTCGCTCCTCGGCGTCTGCGCGGTGCTCGCGGTACTCCCGTTCACCTTGAGCGACTACAACCTCTCGCTCGCTGCGGAGGTCGGGATCTACTTCATCGCCGTGCTCGGCCTCAACGTCCTCACGGGCTACTCGGGCCAGATCTCGATCGGCCACGG
>DASSLB010000095.1:0-4480 GCA_035689945.1 Gaiellaceae bacterium
CCGCATCTGGTGGCGCCGATCATCGTCTACTCCACGCTGATCATCGCCACCAACATCCTCGCGGAGGCAGGCCTCTCGTTCCTCGGTCTCGGTATCGATCTGCCCACGCCGAGCTGGGGGAACCTGCTGTCGACGGCGCCCGACTACTACCGCACCCAGGTCTGGATCCTGATCTTCCCAGGGCTCGCCATCCTGATCACGACGATGGCCTTCAACCTGCTCGGCGACGGGTTGCGCGACGCGTTCGACCCGCGCTCATCGCAATAAGACGCGCTTCTTCTCGGCGCACACGTCCAGTGCGATGCTGTGTGAATGCAGGACACCGACGAGGCTGCCGACGCCACCGTCGTCGGGCGGGAGACCGAGCTCGCAGCTCTGCGCAGCTTCCTCGGCGAGGTCGAGAAGCCGGCGAGCTTCTTCCTCGAAGGTGAAGCAGGCATCGGCAAGACGACTGTCTGGCAGGCCGCGGTTGCCGATGCGTGGCAACGCTCGTTTCAGGTTCTTTCCTCGCGTCCGGCCGGGAGTGAGCTGCAGCTGTCCTTTGCTTCGCTCGGAGATCTCCTCGCCGGAGCGCTCGCGGCCGTCGGAGACGAGCTTCCTGCTCCACAGCGCCGCGCGCTCAGCGTCGCGTTGCTGCTGGATGACCCGCGGGGCCCCCCTCCGGATCCGCGTGCGATTGGACTAGGCGTGCTCGGTGTGCTGCGACGGCTCTCTCTGCGCAACCCCGTGCTCGTGGCGATCGACGACGCGCAATGGCTGGATCAACCGACTGCCGGGGCGCTGCATTTCGCTTTACGGCGCCTCACCCACGAGCCGATCGCGCTCTTGGTAGCCGCTCGCCCGGATGCAGTCACTCGCGCCGAGGACGTGACGCGAGCGTTCGCAAGGGACCGCCGGTTCGAGTGCCGGCTCGGGCCGCTCAGTGTCGCTGCCATCCAACGACTCCTCCGTTCTCGCCTTGGGATCGGACTTGCCCGTCCGGTTCTGTTGCGTGTGCATGAGGCAAGCTGCGGAAACCCGTTCTACGCGCTCGAGCTTGCTCAGGCGCTCGGGTCGACCGACGCCCGGCTGCAGCCGGGCAGGCAACTACCGGTCCCCGGAAGCCTGCTGGAGATCGTCGGCGGACGGATCTCAGCTCTTCCGAAAGTCGCGCAAGAGCTGGTCCTTGCCGCTGCTTTGCTCGCCGATCCCCGGGTTTCGGCGCTGCGTGATCTTCAAGGCGATCGACGTGCTGCCGCCGGGCTGCAGGCGGCAATCGACGCGGGAGTGCTCGAGGTGGACGGAGATCGAATCTCGTTTACGCACCCATTGCTCGCGTCAACGGCTTGCGCCGACGCCGGATCGGATCGGCGCAAGCGACTGCACCGGCGTCTGGCACAGCTTGTCCAGAATCCCGAGGCGCAAGCCCGTCACCTCGGGCTCGCTGCGGATGGACGCGAGGCTGAGGTGGCTCTCGCCCTGGAACGCGGAGCGCAGCAGGCGTTGGAGAGGGGCGCTCCCGCCGCAGCCGCCGAGCTCTTGGAGCTCGCGGTCGCAGCGACCCCGTTGGAAGAGACGATGGATCTGCGTCGCCGCGAGCTTCAGGCCGCCGATGCTCATGTGGCCGCGGGAGCCATCGAGCAGGGGACCACGATCCTGCGTTCGCTACTCGACGAGCTGGATTCCGGGGACGCGCGAGCTGACGTCCTGGTGCGCCTGGCACGGCTGAGCCCGGATCTCGAGGATGCGCTCGCCCTAGCCCAGCAGGCCCATCGGGAGGCATGCAGCGAGGCGCTACGCGCGCAAGCTCGGCTTCTGCTCGGCCGCGGCTGGCCGATGAACGGAATGCAGCAGACGCTTCGTCATGGTCGAGCGGCGTTGCGGCATGCGGAGGCATCCGGAGACCGCCGCCTCCTCGTCTGCGTGCTCGCCCGCCTATCCCTGTACCAGCTCTGGGCGAGTCAGAACCCGTCTGGTTCGCTCGATCGTGCAATCGCCTTGGAAGAGCGGGCCGACGATCTGCGGGGGTACGAGAGCCCGCGCATGCAGCTGGCGCTCTGGCGGATGTACCAGGGCCGCCTGGAAGAAGCGCGCGCATTGTTCGGGACGCTCTACGCCGAGGCGGCAGAGAGGGGAGACGAGCTCGACGCCCTTGGCGTGCGCGCAAGGCTCGTCGATGTCGCCTTGCGCGGAGGGCGCTGGAACGCTGCCGACACGCACGCGAGCGAGCTTTACGAACTCGCCGAGCAGATCGGACACGAGCACACCGGAGGCCTCAGCAACTACTGGAAAGCCCTCTGCGACGCCCATCTGGGTCGGCCCGAGGACGCGCGTGCGGCGGCCGAGACCGGAGCGAACTTCGCTCGCGCGACGAAGGCCCACAACACGCTCGTCATGAACCTCGGGGTGCTCGGCTTCCTCGAGATTTCGCTCGGGAACGAAGCGGGCGCGCTGCCGCACCTGCGGCCGTTCCTCGATTGGATCGCCGACACGCAATTGGGGCTGGCCACCCATCCGATCGCGCCGTATGCGCTCGAAGCGCTCGCCGCGAGCGGGCAGGCGGAGGAGGGGCGCAAGCTCCTCGGACGCTTCGAGCAGGAGGCACGCACGCTCGGGACGACGTGGGGGCTTGCAATCGGAGCCCGCTGCCGGGCGCAGTTTGCAGCCGCTGAAGGAGATCCCACCGCGGCGCTGGGCGCTGTGGAAGAAGCACTCGCCCTGCACGGGCACGGTGAATGGCCGTTCGAGCACGCCCGCGCCTTGCTCGTATACGGCAGAACCCTGCGGCGCGTAAAACGCAAGAGCGACGCCAAGCGCTCTCTCGAAACCGCCCTCGGAGTCTTCGAGCAGCTCCCAGCGCCTCTATGGGCGGACCTTTGCCGCGCCGAGATCGACCGGATCGGCCTCCGGCGTGCGAGCTCAGGCGACCTGACCGAGGGCGAGCGCCGTGTGGCTGAGCTCGCAGCCTCGGGCATGACGAACCGTGAGGTCGCAGCGCGCCTCTACATGAGCCCGAAAACGGTCGAGGCAAACCTCGTCCGCGCATACCGCAAGCTCGGCATCCACTCACGCGCCGAGCTGGGCGCGCGCCTGGGAGCCGGCGGAGCCGCCGCTCAAACGTAGGGAAACGCCCGATTCCGTTACCAGTGCGGCGATCTAGCGTTTTCGCATGCCGGGCTGCGACGAATCGAGGAGCTACCTCGTCGAGTACTACTGGCCCGGCGTGAGCGAGCAGAAGCTTGTCGCCGCGGCTAGGCAGATCCAGCGGGCAGCGGAAGACTTACGCGGTCGGGGGCACGATCTGCGGTTCATCGGCTCGATCTTCGTTCCGATCGACGAAACCGTGTTCTGCCTCTTCGACGGCACCGAGGCCGACGTGCGAAGCGTGAGTGAGCAGGCGCGCGTCCCCTTTGAGCGGATCCTCGAGTCGCTTCGGATTGGCGGCGGTTAGCGGAGCGACTCGAGCTCAGCTCGTCTGCTCGGCGACCTCTCCTGCTTCGCCCGTCTTCTCGACGATCAGGAAGTCCTCGTGGCGCTCGACGACCCGCTCGAGCTGAGGTTCCTCGTGGCCCGGACGGACGAAGAAGAGCCGAGGCTGCTGACGCACGCGCCGATAGGTCTCCGGATCGATCGCGATCTGCTCCGCGCAGCCGGCGTTGGCGCACTCGCAAACGTACGTGGGCTCGGTCGCGGTCGTGCCGTGACGCTCCTCGAGCCGCGCGATGTTCTCGTTCACCTCGCGGAAGAGCGCCTCGTTGCGGGCGGCCCGCTGCTCCCAGAGCGACGACATACGACCGCCCCGAACGTTAACCGTTACCGAACGCCGGGCAAAGCCGTTTACGAATCCGAGACCATGGCTATGCGGGCCTACGACACGCGCTTCGACCGAGGAGGAAGCCGGGCGATGGACGCCCGCCAGTCGAACGATCGGATTGCCGAGAAGGCCGGGCAGCTTCGGTTCGTCTCACGGGTCCCGATGCTCTGCGAGTGCAGCGAGCCTTCGTGCCGGACGATCGTGATGGTCGCGCTCGCCGACTACCACGCGATTCGCCGGCGGGAGGACGCCGTCATCACGGCGCCCGGGCATCAGGTCGAGAGGGCGGCGCTCGAAACGCAGACGTCGGAGTACGAGGTCCGACGGGTCAGGCGCCAGGACGACGGCGACCGCAGGTCCGCGTAGTAGACGACGAAGAGAAGACGGAGCGGCGCCGGAGTCGAACCGACCTAGCCGTGGGCTACACGACCGTACGGGTTTTGAAGACCCGCTGGGCCACCGGGCCCAGCCGCTCCGGCCCGAGCGTACCGAGCTAGCGCCGAGCTACCTGTCGTCTTCGAGGTACTGCGTGTCCCAGCCGGTCGGCGCGTACGCCTGACCGGGTGCAGCGGCTCCGACCGCGAGGACGAGCGTCCCGTCGGCCTTCGCGGTGGCCGACCGCGTCGCCGCCGGCTCGTTCACCCAGACGCAGGTTCCGGCCGGGGCGTCGATCTCGTCGCCGTCGAC
>DASSLB010000096.1:0-2272 GCA_035689945.1 Gaiellaceae bacterium
CGAACGCAACCTCCTGCCGAGCAGCAGACAGAGCACGATCAGCGCCGGAATCGCGATGAACCACGTCACGAGCCCTTCCGGAACGGGTCCGAGGAAGCCGAGCCCCCAGCCGCCGGGCCGGTCTGGGTTCTTCGTGAACTCGACGTAGCGGACGATCGAGTCGAGCTGCCGGTCGCTCAGATCGCGCTGCGAGAACTTCGGCATCACGTAGGGCCCGATCCGCACCGCCTCCGCGACCTGCAGCGCCGTCGCGTTGACCAGCGCCGGCGGGAGCGCGCCGGTGACGACACCGCCTTGCGCCACGACCTGGTGGCACCCGGCGCAGTGCTCCGTAAACAGCTCGAGACCCTTCGAGACATCACCGTTCTGCGGTTTCGGCTTGGGAATCGGCGGCCCGCCGAAGCTCGCGATGTAGGCGACGAGTGCGCGAATCTGGTGCTCGCTCAGGAAGAGCGGCTCCCGGCGCGGCTGCATCCCGATGTGGCGGAGCGGCATGTAGCCGGTACGGAGATAGAAGTCCGGCGCGAGGGCGCCCACGCCCTGCAGCGACGGCGCGATTCCTCCTCGCCCGCCCGCGTTCGCGCCGTGGCACGAAACGCAGTACTGGCCGTAGAGGTGATAGCCGTACGCGGCCAGCGGCTTCGTCGGCGTGCCGGACGCGGCGCCGGCGGGGCTTGCGGCGAACAGCCCTACCGCCGCGAGTGCGGCGAGAGTCAGGACTGCGCGCATAGCGAGTCGAAGACCGAGGCGAGCCCGTCGACGAGCACGACCGTGAGGAAGAGAACGTTCGCGACCATCGCCGCCGTGGCGAAGAAGTGGATCCGGGTGTGCGGCACCGTTCCGGCCCAACGCCCCTCACCCGTCGGCCCGTCGCCGTAGTTCGTCCCGCGAGTCGCGATGAAGACCGTCACCGCAGCAGCTTCCGAGATCAGGATCAGCAGTCCCGCGGCGGCGAGGATCGCGAGCTGCCACGTGTCGAAGCCGATCCCCCAGTTCATTCCGCCGACCGAGCACCGCGCCTGGCCGACGCCGTAACCGACCACGTGTTGGCCGGTCCACGCCAGCGGCGCGACGACGACGCCGATCCATTGCACGACGCTGAGCCTGCGGAGCGTCATATCGTCGCGCTGGTCAGGACCCCGATGACGATCAGGGTCAGGAGGTTGACGGCGTGCCAGTAGAACGCGACCACCTGGACGGCGTTGAGTCGGTACATCGTCAGGCCGCGCAGGAGCTTCCACAGGAGCCAGACGACGAAGACGATCCCCACGGCGACGTGGACGTGATCGGCGCCGAGCAGGGTGTAGTAGATCGAGCTGTATGCATTGTCCTGCGGCGCGGAGTGATGCAGCTGGTGCGCGTAGTCGTGAACCTCGTAGACGAGGTAGCCGACCTGGACGACGAGCGCCCACACGAGCAGGAAGCGCGCCGTCCAGAGCCGGGCTCGGCGTGCCGCCATCGCCGCAAGCTGCAGCGGCAAGCTCGTGGTCGCGAGGATCCCGGCCAGGATCAGGGGTACGACGACGCGCGGCTCCGGCGTCCCGGGCGGCGGCCAGTGGAGCGTGCTGAAGCGGAGGTAGTAGTAGGAGCCGACGAGCGTGCCGAAGAGCGTCGCCTCGCTCGCGATCAGCATCGCCATGCCCCAGACCGCGAGCCCCGGCCCGCCGCGCCTTACTCCGGCCGCGTAGTCGCTCACGCTTCGCCCTCCTCGGGCTCCTCGCCGTGCCAGCCGAGCAGCGCGAGCACGATTCCCGCCAGCCCGAAGGCGGTCCCCATCCAGAGGTGGAGGAGCAGGAGGATGAAGACGATCGACAGCGCCAGCGCAAGCAGGATCGGCCACGGCGAGTCATGCGGCATCTCGACGATCTCGGCCCACCAGCCGTCGACCGGAGAGCTCACGGGCTGTTCGTGCCCCTGCTCGAGCACCATGATCCCCTCCGCGAGCTTGCGCCTGTCCTCCTCCCGGTCCTCGACGTCCCAGTTCGCGTAGGCGCTCGAGACCTTCGGGATGACCGCGAAGTTGTAGTCGGGCGGAGGCGACGGGATCGTCCACTCGAGCGTCGCGCCGTGCCACGGGTCGGGGCCCGCGGGCGGGCCGCGGAAGTAGCTGACGACGAGGTTCACGAGCAGTACGAGGATCCCGACCGTCGTGATGTACGAGCCGATCGTCTCGGCGAGATTCGCGGAGCCCCAGCCGAGGCCGGCCGGGTAGGTGTAGTTGCGCCGCGGCATCCCCTCGAGCCCGACGATGTGCATCGGGAAGAAGAGGAGG
>DASSLB010000097.1:0-9341 GCA_035689945.1 Gaiellaceae bacterium
GAGGTGACATCGATGAGGAAATTCGTGCTCCTTTTGGTCGGTACGGCCGTTCTGTGCGTCCCGGCCGTCTCCGCCGCCGCGACGCCGACGCCGGCGCAGCTCGCGACCCAGACGTGCAAGTCGATCCGGGCCGGGGAGACGCGGGCGACGTTCAAGCTGGCGTACCACTCCTTCGCCGGCTGTCTCAAGGCGCAGAAGTCTGATTCGAAGCAGGACGTGACCAACGCTGCCAAGACGTGCAAGGCTCAGCGAGCAGAGGACCCGACGCAGTTCGCCGCCGACCACGGCGGCAAGACGTTCAACCAGTTCTATGGGACGAACGGCGGCAATGGCCAGGGCGCGGGCGCAAACGCCTTCGGCAAGTGCGTCTCGACGCTCGCGAAGCAGAACGCGCACAGCGACGCCTCCAACGAGGTCGCCGCGGCCAAGACCTGTAAGGCCTTGAAGGCCGACCTTCCGACGTTCCAGGCCGCTTACGGCACAGGCAAGAACGCTTTCGGCAAGTGCGTCGCACAACAGTCGAAGGCGTCGAACAGCTAAGACGCAGCGGATTACCTGCGGAGCCCGAACAGCCGCGCCGAAAGGCGCGGCTGTTGCTTTCTCAGCGGCTGTCTTTGTTGGGCTGCTACAGGTCGAGGCGGCCTAGGTTTGGCGGGCCGCGTCGAGATGTCGAACGAAACGCCCTGACCGGAGGCACCCGAAAAGAGGATCTTCGCCGTCGGTGACGCAGCCCGCGCCGCTTGACCATTTGTAGCTCGGTTTCCCTCTGACCGGCTAGAGGTGCTGGCGAGATTAGGAGTGTGGCTTCCCAGCGCCGACGTCGTGGCCAGGGTTCTCGTGTCAATCGACGAACTAGATGGGGCGGGAGGTTGTGCCCTGCGGCCGCCGCCGCAAGCGGCCACCGTAGATGTCTCGCGCAGCTTCCTGGCACGAACGGCCCGCTACCCCTTCGCGGGCCGTTCGCTTTCGTGCGCCTAAGGGCTGAGCGTTCCCGTCCGTCCGGGTGAGGACAGGATCGGCGGTTCTCGCCTACAGGAATAGGCGAAGGGGGAGGGTCAGGGATTGCGGCACGGCGCGTTGTCTAGCCACTAACGCCCGGGACTCGAGGGGCGATTACGACCCGGGGACGCGCCGTCCCTGACCCTTATCCCTTCAGACTGCTGAAGGAGTCGCGCCGGGACACACCGGTCAGAGCGCTGGCGAGATTCCAGGACAGCACCGGGGACAGCACAGGACGCGCAAGAACACGCTCTGCGTCCGAGGTGACCCGCACAACCATGCGCTTGCGTCATGGCTATGCGGGTCGGTATGGCCCCGGGTGGAATCGAACCACCGCACGCAGCTTCGAAGGCTGCCGCTCTATCCGCTGAGCTACGGGGCCGAGCAGGCAAAAGGGTATCCCGCTCCCGCGCACCCGACATGTCTGGGCGAGCGGATCAACAGAGCGTATCCCGCTACGCTGTGCGGGCTCGGTGGCGGTAGCTCAGTTGGTAGAGCTCCGGGTTGTGGTCCCGGTGGCCGCGGGTTCGAGTCCCGTCCGCCACCCTCGCTCGCTCGTCCCGCGCCGTTTGCCGCTCGCGGTCGCGGAGGGTGCGAGCGCTGCGCCCGCGCCCTCCGCGACCGAGCCCCCTTTACGCGCCGGCCTTGTACACGCCGAACGGCGCGCCGGCCGGGTCGATGAGGACGGCGAAGCTGCCCACGCCGCCCGCGATCGTCGTCGGCGGAACCGCGACGGTGGCTCCGAGCCCTCGTGCCAGCTCGGCGGCCGCATCGACCTCCTGGACGCCGATGTAGGTCATCCACGCCGGCGCCGGCACGTGCTCCGGCTTCGCCATCAGGCCCGCAACTACTTCGCCCTCGGGGCCCCGGAAGAGGACGTAGTGCGAGTCCCCCGACGGGTCCGCCCGCCAGCCGAACAGCTCGCCGTAGAAGCGCTCCGCGTCCTCGACATTCGTCGTCATGAGCTCGTCGACGACGAAGACGCCGGTCGCCCGCTCCTCGGGCTCGAACGGCTCGATCACCGCGAAGATCGCACCCTGCGGGTCAGCCAGCACGACGAAGCGGCCCACGTCTGGGATGTCCTCGGCCCGACGCGCGACGCGGCCGCCAAGCTCGACCGCGCGGGCTGCGGTCGCATCCGCGTCGTCGACCATGAAGTAGACGAGCCAGTGCGGAGCCGCCACCTCCCGCGCGAAGAAGCCGGCGTGGTTGCGACCGTCGACGCGCGCCATCGCATAGTCGGCCGTGCCCGGCTTCCAGACCTCCAGCTCCCAGCCGAACAGAGAGCTGTAGAACATTTTCGCCGGCTCGACGTCCGGCGCGAGCAGCTCGTGCCAGCCGGCGGCAGGCGTTGTCGTCTGCACCGTTGCCATAGCCCCTCCTTTCGCCGCGATCTTCCGCCCACGGTTCCGCGGCGGCATCGGCGAAATCACCGATCCTCGTCGACAGCGGCGCCAAGAGGGCTCAGGCGGGCACTCGTTCCCCCGAGAAGATCCGCAGCATCTCGCGGTTGAAGGCCGGGATGTCGTCCGGCTTCCGGCTTGTGACGAGGTTGCCGTCGACGACGACCTCCACGTCCACCCAGTCGCCGCCCGCGTTACGGATGTCGGTCTCGAGCGTCGGCCACGAGGTGAGGCGCTTCCCGCGCACCAATCCGGACTCCACGAGCACCCACGGGCCGTGGCAGATGACCGCCATCGGCTTGCCCGCGTTGTGGAACGCGCGGACGAACGAGACTGCGTTTTCGTCGCCACGCAGCTGGTCGGGATTTCCGACCCCACCGGGAACGAGCAGCGCGTCGTAGTCGTCGGCTGACGCCTCCTCGACCGTTCGGTCGACCTTCACCGTGTTCGCCGGATCGAAGTGGTCGAAGCCCTGGATCTCGCCGTCGTGGATCGAAACGATCTCGCACTCGGCGCCGGCGTCCTCGAGCGCCTTACGCGGCTCTTCGAGCTCGACCCGCTCGAACATGTCCGCAGCGAGGATTGCGACCTTCTTCTTCTTCAGCACGTCTGCCATGCAGACCCCTCCTTCAGTTTCGCTCCCAAGCGCCTACCCGGCGCGGCGGGAGCTATGCGTACGTGCTGCGGAGGTAGTCGAGGTAGGGCTGTGCGGAAAGTGACGACCCCGTCGCCCTTCGCAGAGTCTCCTGGGGAGAGAACTTGCGGCCGAGCGCGTGGACGTGCTCTCCGAGCCACTCGCGTAGGCCCGCGAACTCGCCGCGGCCGACCTGCTCCTCGAGGTCCGGGAGGTCGCGGCGAGCCGCCTCCCAGATCTGCACCGACGCGACCGTCCCGATGAGGTACGTCGAGAAATAGCCGATCGAGCCTCCCGACCAGTGAACGTCCTGGAGGACGCCGTGCCCGTCGTCGGGGACCTCGACCCCGAGGTAGTCCCACACCTTCTCGTTCCAGCGCTGCGGGAGGTCGCGCAGCGCGACGCGGCCTTCGACGATGTCCTGCTCGAGCTCGAAGCGGAGCATGACGTGCATCCCGTAGGTCACCTCGTCGGCCTGAATCCGGATCAGCCCCGGCTTGACCGCGTGGATCCCGGCCTGGAAGCGCTCGAGGTCGACATCGCTGAAGACCTCCGGATAGGTCTCCTGCAGCCGTGGATAGAAGAAGCGCCAGAACGGAAGGCTGCGACCGACGAGGTTCTCCCAGAGCCGGCTCTGCGACTCGTGGATTCCGAGCGAGCATGACTGGCCGGTCGGCAACCGCTCGAGGTGCTGCGGCAGCTGGTGGTTGTAGAGGCCGTGGCCGTACTCGTGCATCGTCGAAAAGAGCGACTCGAGCGAGTCCGGGTGGTAGTTGGTCGTGATCCGGACGTCGTTACGTCCCGGCCCGGAGGCGAACGGGTGCTCAGTCGGGTCGATGCGCCAGCTGTCCGGCCGGTGGCCGAAGAGCTCGATCACCTCGTGCGCGAGGTCCCGCTGACGGTCCGGAGGAAAGTCCTCCTGGAGGAACGAGTCGTCCACCTCGCGCTCCCGTAGCTCGGCGATCAGCTCCACGAGCGGCGGCTTCAGCTCCTCGAAGAGCGTCCGCACCTCGGCGGTCGTCGTCTGCGGCTCGTAGTCGTCGAGCAGGACGTCGTACCGCTCCGCGGCGCCCTCGGCGACGCAGTCGACGTACTGGAGCTTCAGTTCGACGATCTGCTCGAGCGACGGCAGGAACGAGGCAAAATCCGATTCCGACTTCGCCTTCACCCACACCGGCCGCGCCTCGGCGGCCGCTCGGGTCATCGCCGCGCGCAGCGAAGCAGGCACGTTCACCGCCTTCTCGTAGTCGCGCCGTACGACGCCGATCAGCGCCGCGTCGTCCGAATCCGGATCGAGCGACTCCTCGAGCGGTCGCAGCTCCTCGAGCAGCCGCCCGACGGCGGGGTCGGTGAACCGTTCGTGCGCGATGCGCTGGACGGTCGCCATCTGGTCGGCGCGATGCCCGGTACCGGCGAGCGGCATCATCGTCTGCTGATCCCAGGAGAGAAGGCGTGTGATCTTGCCGAGGTCGGTGACCTCGGACAAGCGTTCCTTCAGCTGCTCGAGCGCGTCCGCCATCCGCGGGACAGTACCCGCCCCGCCGAGCGCTCTACTCTTGTGTCCGCGCGCCCGTAGCTCAGTGGACAGAGCGGCGGACTTCTAATCCGCGGGTCGGAGGTTCGAATCCTCCCGGGCGCATCTCTCGTGAGTGTTGAGGGTAGAAGCGAAGAATGACGCGCCCGGAAATCTCGAGCGCATGGCGCCGCGGGCCGCTACGGATGCTGCTTGCCCACCACCGCGAGCACGAGGCGCACCACGTCGTGATGCTGATGATCGTAGCCGGGGCCCTCTCGCTGATCGCGACGATCTTCGTCGCGGGGGCTGCGGGCTACGTGGCCGTTGCCTCCCACATCCGGCACGCGAACACGTACTGGTTCCCGTTCGCGATCGTGGGCGCCGTCGCTGCCCATGTCGGTTACACGTTCGCCTACCGGGAGGTCGCGCACGTCGGCCGCGGCGTGCGGCTGGGAGCGCTGCGCGCGGGCGCGATCGTCGCCGCAGGCTTCGGGATGTTCATCCCGCGGGGCGGGTTCGCGGTCGATCTCGAGGCGCTCCAGGATCTGGGCGTCCCGCCGGAGGAGGCACGGGTGCGCGTGTTCGGTCTCGGCTCGCTCGAGTACGCCGTCCTCTCGGTAGGCGCGTGCGCCTGCGCGATTCTTCTGCTCCTCCAGCACGCCGATGCCCAGCGCGCAGTGACGCTGTCGTGGACGATCGGCGTTCCCGCCGGGACGGTGCTGGCTCTTGTCGCCGTTCGCTACCGCCACTGGCTTTGCCGGGGCCGCTTGCTCAGGCGAACTCTCGGCCCGCCGCTCGAGGCGATCGCGGTCGTCGGGCAGATCGTCGCCTCGCCGCGGCGGCACGGCGCGGCCGCGTTCACCGGGATGGCGGTGTACTGGGCCGGCGAGGTGTTCGTGCTCTGGGTTTGCCTCGCGGCCTTCACGCGGCAGACGCCCTCGGTCGAGGCGGTCGTCGTCGGCTATGCCACGGGATACGCGCTGACTCGGCGGACGCTGCCGCTCGCCGGCGCCGGAGCCGTCGAGGCTCTTCTCCCATTCGCGCTCACCTGGGTCGGATACGGACTGCCGGCCGCCGTCCTCGCCGTCTTCGCCTACCGCGTCTTCAACCTCTGGCTGCCGCTTGGCCCCGCTGCAGCGGCGCTCTACGCGCTGCAGCGCCGGCCCCCGACGAACCGGCCGAACGGCGGGCTACCTGCTACGGACGCCGAAGTCGGTGGTGATGATCGTGACGCGGTGCCCGCCGTAGACGCCGCCCGCGCTCGGGACCGTGACGGCTGAGACACCGAGCTCCCGCCACTTCGCTGTCTCCAGGTTCCTGAGATGCGGAGGACTCTTGATCCACATCTGCAGCGCTTGGCTCGCGGAGACGGCCGGAGCGCCCCAGAGGAGGTTCTCCCCGACCGCCCAGTACGAGTAGCCCTTCGATCGGTAGTAGTCCCCGACCCGCACGAAGAAGGCCTGGCCGTTGGCCGAGTTGTGGCCGAAGTAGCTCCTCCGGCCCATCTCGAGCGAGTGCGCGAGCGCGGAATGGTCGAGCGCCTTCGACTCGTGCAGCGCGGCGAGACCGTGCGACACGCGGAACCGGTCGATGGCGGCAAAGACCTGGCGGTTCAGCGTCGGCAGGCTCTGCTCGGACGACCTGCTCGTCGCAAACGCCGACGATGCAACGAGCCCGATGATGACGAGCCCGGTCGCGAGGACGACGAGCGTCGCCCGTGCTGCCCCCCGGTTCACGCCCACAGCATGACCGAGATGCGCGAGCCCCGCGATGGTCGGTTTGGCACGAATTCGCACTTGAGAGGTCCCAGTGTCCGTGGTTTCGACCCTGTCTGCTTCGGCAGAATCAGGCAATGTCTTTACGCGGAGAGCCGCTGGAAGACGTAGCAACGCTGCCGGACGGTCGCGTGGTTTCCGTCCGCATCGGTATCGCCGAGGATTCCTACATCCCGCGCCGCGAGCTCGACACGGTGGTGCTCGAGCTCTGGGAGGAGCGCCGTGGAGAGCACCTCGCCGGGGTGACGACCGTCCTCTCGCCGGACGACGTCGATGCTGCCAACGCGCTTCTGCGAGCGGTGGTCGGAGGCCTCGAGGATGGATCGCTCGAACCTAGAGCGGGCGCGCTCGAGCCGTTGGCAGATAGCGTTCCGCCGCAATGAGCACAGCGACCCTTCACACGAACCACGGCCCCATCGAGGTCGAACTGCACGACGGCGACGCGCCGAAAACGGTGGAGAACTTCCGCAAGCTGGCCACGGACGGGTTCTACGACGGCGTCATCTTCCATCGCGTCATCCCCGACTTCATGATCCAGGGCGGCGACCCGACCGGAACCGGCACGGGCGGCCCCGGGTACCAGTTCGAGGACGAGTTCAACGACCATCCCGTCGCGCGCGGAGCCCTGGCGATGGCGAACGCCGGCCCGAACACCAACGGCAGCCAGTTCTTCATCGTGACCGCGGATGCGTGTCCGTGGCTCGACGGCAAGCACACCGTCTTCGGCCGCGTCACGAGCGGGATGGACGTGGTCGACGCGATCTCGCAGGTGCAGACCGGCGCCGGCGATCGTCCCAGCGAGGACGTCGTCATCGAGCGCGTCGATCTCTGAGCGCGGCCCACAGCGGCAGCCCGTACCAGAGCGACACGACGACCACGAACAGCGAGGCGGAGGCTGCGATCGCGGCTTCCAGCGAGAGCACGAAGTCCATCACGAGCAGGACGACCGCCTCGAGCGAGACGGCTGACGCAACGATCCCGGCGATCGACAGGCGGTTACCTATCCGGACCATGTGCTCCTTGTCGCCGTGCCGGAAGCGGAGCCGGTGGTAGGAGCTCGGGGCGGTGAGGAGAGCGACAGAAACGGCGGTCGACAGGAATGCGACCACGAACACATCTCGCTGGAACACCGTGACCCGCGACCATCCCTTGGCGAACGGGACAGCCAGGAGAAAGGCGAGCAAGACGGTGACGCCCGGGAGCACGACCCGCAACTCGTTGAGCAGCTCGATCAGCTCGCGGTTGGCCCGTTCCTTCGGCGTTTCGTCCTCTTGACGCCCCTCTTCCGCCACAAAGGGGACGCTACTGCTTCACATTCAAGATGGCGGGGCAGGTCTGCCGATGGAATCCCCGAACGACCGCTTACATCGTGCTATCGAATCGCTTAGATCCCACTCATCGATGCTTGCTCTGATGCTCTCGTGCCCGGCCTAACGCGACGCCTTCTGCTCGCCGTCCTGGCGACGCTCGTGTCGGCCGTAGCCGCCTCTCCGGCCGGCGCGGCCGGGCACACAACACGCTCGGTTCGCACGACGACGAGCGCGAACGTCGGCATCGTCGACATCTACACCACGCTCGGGTACCAAGACGGAGCCGCCGCGGCGGGCACCGGGATGCTCATCTCGCGCACGGGAGAGGTGCTCACGAACAACCATGTGATTCGCGGGGCGACGAAGTTCAAGGTCGTCGACGTCACGACCCATCGCTCGTACAACGCCACCGTCGTCGGCTACTCGGTGTCACACGACATCGCCGTGCTCCAGCTGGCGAACGCCTCGCACATGCAAACGATCAGGCTCGGCGGCTACGTGAAATTGCACGTTGGTCAGCAGGTCATCGCCCGCGGGAACGCACAGGGACGCGGCGGGGTGCCGAAGGCGGCTCGCGGGCAGGTCATCGCGCTGCACCGGAAGATCGTCGCGCGGGACATCACCGGCGAATCCGAGACGCTGCGCAACGTGATCGCCACGAACACGGCTGTCGAGCCCGGCGACTCGGGCGGCCCCCTCGAGGACGCGCACAACCGAGCGATCGGGATGGTGACCGCCGGCTCGACCGTCGGCGCCGCCCGCGGCTTCGCGATCCCGATCAGGCAGGCGCTGCTCTATGCACGAACGATCATGAAGGGGAAGTCGAGCACGACGATCCACGTAGGGCCGACCGCGTTCCTCGGTGTCGTCCTCAAGGACGTCTCCGGAGGGACCCAGATCCAGCAGGTCCTGCCAAACCTTCCGGCCGACGACGCAGGGCTCGTAGCTGGTGACGTCATCACCTCGCTGAACGACTCGCCGATCTCGTCGATGGCGGACATGCGCCAGGCCCTCCTCTCGCTCGCGGTCGGAACAGCCGTCTCGATCGGCTGGACGGACGCGAACGGCGTGGCCCAGACCGGCACGATCACGCCGGCGAGCGGCCCACCGCAGTAACGCGATTTCTTCCTTCTAGCAGGGGCGTTTCCCTCGAACGAAGGATTGACGGCCGAGCGGGCTGCGCTCTACGGTCGACTGACTACGAACAGGACTGCGGCGTCCAAGGTCGACCAAAGGGGTGGGCGCATGCTTGGAGCACGAATTGCGGTCGCGATCTGCGCGGCCGTCGCCGCAGTCATGGTGTCGTCCGGAACGGCGTTCGGGGCGACAGTCACGAAGACGCTGAACTTCCCGCTCAGCGGGAGCTCGACGACGAACATCTTCAACGAGCCGTTCTCGTGCTGTCACATCGTCGTCGGCGATCCGCTCAACATCGACACCGACATCCACGGCGGTATCGCTCTCGACATGAAGACGACCGCCAACGCGGGCACGCACAACGACCTGACCTTCACCGATACGAACCTGCGCCAGGGCAGCACCCTCGATCTGACGAACACCTTCACGCGCGACTCGCAGTCGCTCGGGGTCGACTACACGCTGAGCGGCGAGCTCGACGTCTTCGGCTTCGACCTCACGTACAACCACACCGAGGGCGACGTGATCGCGAATTGCGGGCTGCCTCTGACCACCGACAGCTGCTCC
>DASSLB010000098.1:0-3374 GCA_035689945.1 Gaiellaceae bacterium
GCATCTTCCTCTCCCATGGCACGCGCACGGCCAAGATCGCCACCAGCGGGCCGGGGGGACAACCGCACGTCATGCCGGTGTGGTTTCTGCTCGACGGCGAGGAGTTGGTGTTCACGACCTGGGGCGACTCGGTCAAAGGCCGAAACCTACGCCGAGATCCGCGCGCGGCGGTGGTCGTCGACGAGGAGGTCGCTCCGTATGCGTTCGTCCACATTCGTGGTCATGTGACGCTGAGCGAGGACCTCGAGGAGCTGCTGCGCTTCGCCACGGCGATCGGCGGCCGGTATATGGGCGCCAACCGAGCCAAGGAGTTCGGCCGGCGAAATGCCGTACCAGGCGAGCTGCTGGTGCGACTCCATCCAGAGCGTGTGATCGCAACAGCGGACGTCGCCGGCGATTGACGATGTTGAGCGATGCCGGGAGCGGGACTCGAACCCGCACGGCCCGAGGGCCACCCGATCTTGGGTCTCCTCCAGCGCGTCGGCTGACGGGTCAGCCTGCAGTCACGAGCAAAGCGGCCGTCGTTGCCGCAAGCCCGAGCAGCGCCGCATCGCCGAACAGGAATCCAACGGAGTCGCGGACCCGGACTCGGAACACGAGCGCGCCCGCCATCAACAGGACGAGGCCGCTCGCGGCAGCTGCTGCGAGCGGCGCGCTCGCGTAGCCGACAAGCAGGCCCATACTCGCGGCGGCTTCGGGGACACCTATCCAGCGATAGCGCCGCCACGAGATGCGGAGCTTCTCAGCGGTGAGCACCTGCTGCTTCTGGCGGACGAGCTTGGCGACGGCTGCGCCCCCGAAGACAAAGGCGAGCACGCCGGACAACACATCAGCAGCCAACATCATCGGAGGGCCGCCCTCGTGAAGACCCGCACCGAGAGCGCCGTCAGCAGAACCGCGAACAGCCCGACGACGCCGATGCTGAACGCAGCCATCTCCGGAGCACTCGACATCCGCCAGATGTTGTGCAGGCCGGCGCTGTCGCCGAGCAGCCCGTAGCGCATCAGGGCCAGTCCGTGTGTGAGCGGGAGGAAGCGCGCAACCCAGGTCAGCCCGACCGGCGTCGCGGTGATCGGGAACAGCGCGCCCGCGAGGAACCACGGCAGAATCGCGATCGCCGGTACGCGCGCGATGTACTCCTCCTGCCGTGGAACTCTGCTGGCGAGAATCTCCGCCGCCCCGTACATGCCGACCGTGAAGAGCGCAGCCGCGGCGAGGAACCAGAGGACACCGGTCGAGCTCGCATGGAAGTTGATGCCGCGAGCCACGGCGACGGCGATCAGCACGCCGACCTGCAGACCGGTGATCGCGAGCGCGACGAGCAGATTCCCGAACACGAGTAGGGCCCGCGGGACAGGCGCGGCGAGCAGCTCGCGCTGGGCGCCGCTCTCCCGGTCGACGATCACCCCGAGCCCGGCGAACATCGTGTTCAGCGGGATCAGGAGCCCGATCGTCCCGATCGCGACGTACGACTCGTAGCTTGCCGGCGTGTGGAGCGCGGACTTGAGCGCCGGCGCGATCACGAGCGCGAACATGATGGGCGTCAGGAGTGGGACGAGCAGCTCGCGCGGGGTGCGGGCGGTCAGCTGCAGCCGCCGCCGTGAGAGCGTTGCGAGGGGGCTGAGGGCAAGTGCGGTCATTGGTTCTTCTCCTCTTGTTCAGGCGGCTTCGGCGAGCCGGCCGCCGGTGAGGCGCAGGTAGACGTCGTCGAGCGTTGGCTGTCGGGCGCTCACGGCGGCGGCGAGGCCGAGCTCGTGGATGGCGGCGATCGCCTCGCCGCTCGTGTGGCCGTTGAGTGGGACGGTGAGGCTCGAGCCGACGGCGAAGGCGTCGTCACGGGCGATGCCGCGGGAGCGGAGCGTGGCGAGTGCGCTTGCCGGGTCGCCGGCGACACGGAGCTCGACGAGCTCGCGGCCGAGACCGGCACGCAGCCGTTCCGATGTGTCGAGGGCGACGATGCGGCCGCCGTGCATGATCGCGACGCGGTCGGCGAGGTGCTCTGCCTCGTCGAGGTAATGGGTCGTGACGAGAATCGTCAGCTCGTCGCGACCCCGCAGCTCGGCGAGGATGTCGAGCAGCTCTGCGCGGATGCGCGGGTCGAGTCCGACAGTCGGCTCGTCGAGGAAGAGGACGCGCGGGCTCGAGACGAGGGCGCGGGCTATCTCCATCCTGCGCCGCTCGCCGCCGCTATAGGTGGCGACGGGCCGGTCGACGAGGTCGCGCAGCCCGACCGCGTCGACGAGCTCCTCGATTCGCCGGTCCGCCTCGGCGGGCTCGACGCCCCAGAGTCGACCGTGCAGGTCGAGGTTCCGGCGACCGGTCAGGGAGCGATCGACCACGGCGTGCTGGAAGACGACGCTGCTGACCTTGCGCGCGGCGAGTTGCTGCGTCCGCACGTCGAAACCTGCGAGCCGGGCGGTGCCGCCCGTCGGCCGGACCGTCGTCGTCAGCCTCCCGATCGTCGTCGACTTGCCTGCCCCGTTCGGGCCGAGCAAAGCGAACACCTCGCCCGGTGCGACCTCGAAGTCGATGCCTGCGACTGCCTCGACTCCGCCGGGGTAGACCTTGCGGAGGTTCTCCACTTCGATCATCTCTGTCTCCTTGTCACATCGATCCGTCGTGTTTCGTCTCCCTAATGACGGATCGCGAGGAGAGGATGTGACGGTGAGCGACGGAGAGCGGCAGGCGAGAGAGTTCGAGCAGCATCGTGCCCACCTCGAGGCCGTCGCGTACCGGATGCTCGGTTCGCTGAGCGAGGCGGAGGACGCGGTGCAGGAGTCGTGGTTCCGTCTCAACCGCTCCGAGACGAGCCAGGTCGAGAACATGCGCGGCTGGCTGACGACCGTCGTCGCCCGCGTCTGCCTCGACCTGCTGCGCGCCCGCCGCTCTCGCCGTGAGGAGTCCCTCGGCGACGAACTACCGGAGCCGATCGTGACGATTCCGCCTGCGAACGGACCAGAGGACGAGGCGCTGCTCGCCGACTCTGTCGGCCTGGCACTGCTCGTCGTCCTCGACACCCTTACGCCCGCAGAGCGGCTCGCCTTCGTCCTGCACGACATGTTCGGGATGCCGTTCGAGGAGATCGCCCCGATCGTCGAACGCACGCCCACCACCACCCGACAGCTCGCAAGCCGCGCGCGAAGGCGTGTACGCGGCGCGACGCCTCATTCAGAGCCGGACCTGCAGCGGCAGCGCGCCGTGGTCGACGCCTTCCTCACGGCAGCCCGCAACGGAGACTTCGAGGCCCTCGTCGCCGTGCTCGACCCGGACGTCGTGTTCCGCGCCGACCGCGGACGGCTTGCCGCCGCGGGCACACAGCCGCTCGTCACCGGCGCGGCGGCCGTGGCCGAGCAGGTCCTGGCGCGAGCTCCCCG
>DASSLB010000099.1:0-7000 GCA_035689945.1 Gaiellaceae bacterium
GGCTCCGAGGACGCGCGCATCGAGCACCAGCGAGCGTCCCTTGCCGAATGTCTCCACGATCACGAGCGCCGCGAGCAGCGCGGAGGCGAGCAGCTCGACGACGCTCAGCGCTCTGGCCGGCAGCGGGCGGCCTCCGAGAGCCAACGGCCCTGCCAGCTTCAACGCCGCGGTCGCCAGGGCGAGCGCGGCGATCAGCACCCACACCCCGGTCACGGGCGTAGCCTCGAGGCGGCGACCGCCGCGGCTGCCGCCGCGAGGATCGGCAGTCCGGCCGGCATGAGTGGAGTCAGTGCAAGCGCGATCCCCGCTCCGCCGCCGGCCGCGGCCAGCCGGCGCCTGCCTCGCGCTTCCGCGAACAGAAGAGCGATGAAGAAGGCCGGGAACAGGGCGTCCAGACCGAGCGAATTCGGGTCGCCGAGCACCGGCCCGATGAAGACTCCGAGCACCGTGCCGAGCACCCAGCCGGTGTATTGCGGGACGCTGACCCCGACCATGTACCAGGGGTCGAAGGCGCCGCCGCCGATGCTTGCCGCCGCCCAAGATGCGTCGACCGTGGACATCGCGAATGCGGCCCGCGACGCCGGCCGCCCCCGCAGCGAGGGCGCAAGCGCAAGCCCCATCGCCAGGTAGCGCGCATTGAGCAGCACGCCCGCGGCGATCGCTGCTCCCGTGCTCCCGCCGGCGGACAGCACTGCGAGCGCGCCGAACTGCGCGGATCCGGAGAACACGACGATCGACATGACGATCGGCGCGACCGCTCCCAGCAGGGGCCGGGCGAGCACGCCAAACGACGTCGCGATCGCGAAGACGGCTACTCCGAACGGGATCCCGCGCCGAATTCCTCCTCTGAGCCGCTCCCTCGCGGGAGCCTGCTCGCTCAATCGAGCCGCTCGACCGGGTAGCCCCAGCCGCGCATCTCGTCCAGCAGCTGCTCACCGTGCTCGCGATCGCGCGTGAGCAACGTGAGCTCGACACCCGTGTAACCGACCGGGACGCCGGCGGCCTCGCGCTGGTGCTCTACCTCCACGATGTTCACCCGCTCGTCGGCGAGCAGGTCGAGAAGCTTCGCGAGCTCACCCGGCCGGTCGATGACGCGCGTCCGCAGCACGAGGTAACGGCCGTTGATCGCAAGCCCTCGCCGCATCACCTGCACCATGAGCGAGGCGTCGATGTTGCCGCCGGAGAGTAGCGCGAGCACCGGGCCCGAGCCGCCGGCGAGCCCATTGAGGACCGCCGCGACAGCCGCAGCACCCGCGCCCTCGACGACGAGCTTCGTCCGCTCCGCGAGCAGGACGATCGCCTCCGCGATCTGCTCGTCTTCGACCGCGACGATTTCGTCGAGCGTCTCGCCGAGGATAGACATCGTCAGCTCACCCGGGTCCTTGACCGCGATCCCGTCGGCAATGGAGTAGCCTGTCCCTCCGGGCATCGTCCCAGCGGCACGCACGCCGACGAGCCGCAGTCCCGGGCGCACAGCGCGCAGCGCGAGCGAGATACCCGAAGCGAGCCCGCCGCCGCCGATCGGGATCACGACCGTCTCGAGCTCTTCGACCTGCTCTGCGATCTCGAGCCCGATCGACCCCTGGCCGGCGATCACGAAGGTGTCCTCGTACGGATGGACCAGCGTGGCCCCCGTCCGCTCGACGTACGCGGCGGCCGCCTCGAGCGTCTCCTCCCAGACCGCCCCGATCTGCTCGACCTCGGCGCCGTAGCTGCGTGTGGCGTCGAACTTCGCCATCGGCGCGTAGTGCGGCATGAAGACGTGCGCGTGTGCCCCGAGCTCCCGGGCCGCCCACGCCACCGCCTGGCCGTGGTTGCCCGCGCTCGCCGCGACGACCCCGGCAGCGAGCTCCTCGGACGAGAGGTTCGAGAGCTTGGTGTATGCGCCGCGGATCTTGAACGAGCCGGTGCGCTGCAGGTTCTCGGCCTTGAGGTGCACCGGTCGGCCCGCGAGCCGTGACAGCGTCTCGGAGGGATAGACCGGCGTGACGCGCGCGACTCCTTCGAGCCGCTCGCGCGCGCGCTCGATCTCAGGAAGGCCGGGTGCGGTTGCCGTCGCCATCGTGAATCCGGAACACCTTCTCGAGTATCTCCTGCACGGCTGTCAGTGGGTCGAGCTCACGTGCCTGAACCTCGGCGAGCAGCCGTCGCAGCTCGGGGTCGTCGGCCACCGCCTGCTCGAGGTGGCGGCTCGCGCGGCTCGACGCCACCGTGAAGACCTCGCGCGCGAGGTTCGCCTGCCGCCGCTCCTCCAGCTGCCCGCTCTGCTCGAGGAACGCGCGGTGCTCGGAGACCTTCTCCCACAGCTCGGGCACGTGCTCGCCGCGCACTGCCTCGGTCAGCACGATTGGCGGATTCCAGTCGCGGCTGCGGTCGAGCGCGAGGATCGAGCGCACCTCGTTCAGCATCGTCTTCGCCGCCGGCAGGTCCATCTTGTTGATCGCGATCACGTCCGGAATCTCCATGATCCCGGCCTTCAGCGCCTGCACGGCGTCGCCGGAGCCCGGCATCAGGACGAGCAGCACGGTGTCGGCGATGCCGATCACCTCGACCTCGCTCTGCCCCGCCCCGACGGTCTCGAGGAAGACGATGTCCTTGCCCGCCGCGTCGAGCACGAGCAGCGCCTGCAGCGTCGCCTCGGCGAGCCCGCCGAGATGCCCGCGCGTCCCCATCGAGCGGATGAAGACGTCGGGATCGAGGAAATGGTCGCTGAGCCTGATCCGGTCGCCGAGCAGGGCGCCGTGCGAGAACGGACTCGACGGATCGACCGACACGACGCCGACCCTGACGTTGCGCTCACGGACGTGGCGGATCAGCGCCGAGACGAGGCTCGACTTCCCGACGCCGGGAGGCCCCGTAACGCCGACCGAGTAGGTCGAGCCGGTCTGCGGGTAGAGATCCGCGACGACGCCGTACGCGAGCGGGTCGCCGTCCTCCACGAGTGAGATCGTGCGTGCGAGCGCGCGCCGGTCTCCTTCACGGACGCCGGCGGCGAGGTCCTCGCGTGTCCAGTCCCGGCGTCCGGCCACCGGCGGATCGTAGTGGCCGCGGTAGCGAGTGGGTCAGCTCTCCGTGCTCTCGGCACGGACCCCGCCGGACACCGCGCTCTCGAGCCGGCGAAGCTCGTCCTCCCCTGGCCAGAGACCCCACTCTTCCTCCGGCGCCGCTTCCGTCGCAGCGAGCTCGGCCTCGGAGGCGGTCTCATCGCCCTGGTGGCGGGCAAGTACTGATCCGGCGAGCGCTGCGACGAGCAGCACGCCTCCCGCGACGCCCCAGATCCAGCGCGGCCCGACGCGATGCACAAAGAGCCCGCCCACCCCGTTTCCGACCCCGGCCAGCGCGAACGTCGCGCTCATCACGAACGTGAGCGCCCGCCCGCGCATCACGTCGAACACGCCCCGCTGGACGAGCAGGGCGTTGCACGCGATTGCTGTTCCGTTGCCGACTCCTACGACGATGCACCACCCGGCGGCGACCCAGACGTCAGGGCTCGCTGCCGTCGCGAAGTAGCCGACGGCCATCACCGCCAGGCCGACGCCATACACGCGGGCGACCCCGTAGCGGGAGAGCACCTCGCCACTCGCGAAACTGCCGAGCACGAGCCCGCCGCCGATCGCTCCCAGCAGGAGCCCGTACCCGAAGTCACCGGCGTTGAATGTGTTCTTGGCCAGGAAGATCTCGGTGACGGTTCCGGCTCCCGCAGCCAAGGATGCGATTCCCCAGCCGACCAGCACCGCACGCATGGAGGGCGAGTGGAGCGCCGCGGCGAAGCCGTCACGCAGATCGCTCCAGTGGCCGCGCGAGAGCGCCCGCTCGCTCTGCAGCTGCCGCGGCTGGATCCGCAGCAAGAGCGCGATCGAGACGACGAAGGAGGCGGCGTTGATCCCGTACGCGGCCGAGGGGCCGGCTCCCGCGGTCAGGATCCCGCCCACGAGCGGCCCGATCGCCCAGCTCGCGTTCTCGACCGTCTGGAGGAGGGCGTTCGCATTCGGTAGCTCCTCGTCCGGGACGAGATTCGGAACGCCCGCATACACGGCCGGCCGGAAGAACCCCGTTGCGAGGCCGGCGACGAGCGCAAGCCCCACGACCGTCTCGGCGTTCGACGCGAAGGGCAGGGCGACGAAGACCCCGACCCTCAGCGCGTCGGCCGCGATCATCAGCGACCGCCGCTCGAGCCGGTCGAGCAACGGCCCGAGCAAGAGCCCGACGACGATCGTCGGCAGGAACTCGACGACGAGCACCGCCGCGACCCAGAGGCCGGAGTAGGTCGACGAGGCAGTCCTGTCCTTGACGTCGATCGCGAGCGCGACGGCGGCGAGCAGCGTCCCGACGCTCGAACCAGAGGTTGCGAAGAAGAGGTTCCGGAATCCCGGAATCCTCAGCGGCGTGAGCTGGGCAGACGGGAGCCTCACGACTTAGTCGCCGAACGTACCACCTGTGCCCGACAGTTACGAGACGCCCGAAAGGACGTGTCCCAATGCAACGGCGAAGGCCTCGTTCTCGTCCGGAGCGCCCACAGTGACCCGGATTCCCTCCGGCGCGCCGAAGCCGTCGAGTGGGCGGACGATGACTCCTTCCCGCAGGAGCCGCTCGAACAGCTCGCGGCCGCCGCCGACGTCCGCGAAGAGGAAGTTGCCACGGGCGGGCCCTGCCGGATCGAGGCCGTGGCTGCGCAGGATCTCGGCCAGCCGGTCCCTGCCGGTGGCGTTCAGCTCGCGCCGCCGCGCGATCTCCTGCGGGTCGTCCAGGCTCGCCAGCGCGGCGGCCTGTGCCGTGGCCGAGACGTCGAAGGCGCGCCGCACCTTGCTCGTCGCCGTGGCGACGTCCGCCGGAGCGACCGCCCAGCCGACGCGCAGCCCGGCGAGCCCGTAGATCTTGGAGAACGTACGCAGCACGACGATGCGGCGTCCTTGCCGGAAGAGCTCGATCGCGTCCACATAGTGCGGGTCGTCGATGTACTCGAAGTAGGCCTGGTCGATGACGCAGAGAACGTGCTCCGGCAGCCGGTCGAGGAACGCGAGCAGCTCGTCGCGACCGTTTGCGGTCCCGGTCGGGTTGTTGGGATGGCAGACGTAGACGAGCTTCGTCCGCGGCCCGATCGCCGCGAGAAGCCCTTCGAGGTCGTAGGTGTGGTTCAGCAGCGGCACGCGACGCGCCTCCGCGCCGAGCTTCGCCGCGTCGAGGACGTAGCTCGGAAACGACGGCCAGCCGCAGACGACCTCGTCACCGGGATCGAGCGTCGCCTGCGAGAGGAGGTCGATGATCCCGTCCGCGCCGGCGCCGACGATCAGCTCCTCGAACTCCACCCCGTTCCGCTCGGCCAGCGCCGCGCGCAGCGTCCAGACACCGCCGTCCGGGTAGCGGTTGAGCTCGAGCGCGGCGCGTTCCATCGCCTCGAGCGCCGCCGGAAACGGGGGAAACGGCCCCTCGTTCGAGGCGAGCTTGACGACGCGCTCCAGTCCGAGCTCCCGCTGCACCGCCTCGACCGGCTTGCCCGGCTCATAGGGAATGAGGCCGTCGATCGAGGGGCGGAAGAGGCTCAAGGTCGACTAGCGATTCTTGTCGTTCTTCTTGTTCCGGTTCGCGAAGCGGCCTTTCACTTGCTTGGCCTTCTTGCGCGCCACCATCTTCCCCACCTTCAACGTGAGGAAGCCGACGACGGCGTTGCGTCTATTTACGATGCTCATGCACTCCTCCTGTTCAATCCGCGCAGCCTCATGCCGTTGCAGCCGCGCGCGGCTTCCGGTTCGGGATGTGGATGGCCCGGCCGAGCGCGGCCAAACCCGCCTCCTTGATCGCCTCCGAGAGGGTGGGATGCGGTGCGATGCCGTCCGCGACGGTCTCCACCGTCGACTCGGCGTCGATCGCCACGACCCCGGCCTCGACCATGTCGGTCACGTGCGGGCCGACCATCACGAGCCCGAGCAGCTCGCCGTACCGCGTCTCGTGGATCGACTTGACCCAGCCGACCGTCTCGTCCTGCATCACGGCGCGCGCGTTCGCCACCCACGGGAACCGGCCGACCGCGACGTCGTCGCCGTACTGCTCGCGGGCCTCCGCCTCGGTGAGCCCGACGGCGGCGATCTCCGGATCGGTATAGATCGGCCGCGGGATGGCCCGGTTGTCGAAGACGGTCTCGTGGCCCATCGCGTTCTCTGCCGCGATCTCGCCCTCGCGGAAGGCGGTGTGCGCGAGCTGCCAGTAGCCGGCGCAGTCGCCGACGGCGTAGATGTGCGGAACGTTCGTCCGCCGGTGGTCGTCGGTCGCGACGCCGGCGCGCTGGTCGAACTCGACGTCGGCATCCTCGAGACCGATGTTCGAGACGAGCGGCCCCCGGCCCACGCTGACGAGCATGAGGTCGGCCTCCACGGTCTCGCCATCGCCGTAGTGGACGATGAGCTGCGAGCCGTCGTCCTCGATCTTCGAGCACTGCTTGCCGAGCTGGAGGGAGATGCCGCGGCGTCCGAACTGCTTGGCGAGCTCCTTCGCCGCGTCGGCGTCCTCCTGCGGGATCAGCGTGTCGAGCATCTCGACGATCGTCACCTCGGAGCCGAAGCGCTGGAAGATCGACGCGAACTCGCAGCCGATGATCCCGCCTCCGAGGACGACCAGACGGCCCGGCACGTCGTCCTGGGCGAGGAGGCCCGTCGAGCTGACGCAGCGCGGGGAATCCAGGCCCTCGATCGGAGGGCTGAGCGGGTACGAGCCGGTGGCGATGATCGCGGAGCGGAACGTGACGTCCTCGCCGCCCTCGACGGCGATCGTGTTCGCGTCCTTGAAGCGGCCCATGCCCTTCACCCATTCGACGCCGTTCGCCTTGAAGAGGCTCGCGACTCCTGAGGTCATCTGCTTGACAACGCCCTCCTTCCACACGTTCGCGGTGGCGAAGTCGAGCTTCGCCTCTCCCACCTGGACGCCGAACTTCGCGAAGTGCTCCTCGGCCTCCTTGAGCGCGAATGCGGTCTGCACCCACGCCTTCGTGGGGATGCAGCCGACGCGC